>NZ_NFIL01000046.1:0-16640 GCF_002161755.1 Flavonifractor sp. An4
CGTTTGTGCAGTTGGCAGACCGCACTCCTATTATAGCAAAGGGAGTTTTTTTATCTTTTTCATCGCCTTAGGCTTTTTTGAACCACTCGCCTAGCGAGTGGTTTTCTTTATACAAAAAAATCCCTGTTGCTAACGCAACAGGGATTTTTTCTTACTTTTTATGCCTTCATGGCCTCCCGGGCGAAGTCGGCGGCCTGGTCCAGATCACTCTGGTCCGGGTGGGTCAGGGCCAGGTCAAAGGCCTGGATCATGGATTTCAGCTTGGCGTTGTCCGGGTCGGCCTTCAGCTGGGCCTCGTACCGGTCCTTCACCGTCTGGGGCATCTTGCCGGTGCAGAAGAAGCTGCTCACCACCTGGTTGCCCTTGGGAACCTCCGCCTTGAAGCGGTCGGACAGGGAGGCGAAGTACAGCTCGGAAATACCGAAACCGGCGGTGCCGAAGATGGCCACCCGCTTGCCGTACAGGCTATGTAAAAATTCCTGCATAGCCGGAGTGAGGGTACCCTTGTCGGTCCAGGACCCGGCAAAGACCAGCTCCGCCTGGTCCACGTTCTGGGGCGGCGGGCCGAAGGCCACAATGTCGTGGCCCTCACAGGCCTCCCGGATAGCCTGAGCCACCTGGGCGGTGTTGCCGGTCTGGCTGTCGAATACAATGGCGATTTTCATAGGTCCTCCTTTGGACGGCGGGCGCATACCGCGCCCCTACTTATACTTCCGGCTCTCCGCTACTGCTAATTCATCACAGCGGTTATTAAACGGGTTGTCGGCGTGGCCTTTGACCCAGTGGAGATGGACGGTGTGGTAGTCGCACAGGTCCAGCAGGGTGGCCCACAGATCCGGGTTGAGGGCGGGTTTCTTGTCTCCCTTTACCCAGCCTCGGGCCTTCCAGCCCCGGGCCCAGCCCTTTTCCAGGGCGTCAATGACGTACTTGGAGTCGGAGTAGAGCTCCACGATGCAGGGCTCCTTCAGGGCCTTCAGGGCGGTGATGACGCCGGTAAGCTCCATACGGTTGTTGGTGGTGTGGGCCTCCCCGCCGGAGAGTTCCTTTTTGAACTCCCCATATTGCAGAATGGCCCCCCACCCGCCGGGGCCCGGATTGCCGGAGCAGGCCCCGTCGGTGTAAATGGTGACTGTTTTCATAGATCTCCTATTATAGCCTTTCCCTGGGGGAAGGTGGCTGGCCGAAGGCCAGACGGATGAGGGGAACGCCGCCTTTACCTGCCGGTCAATGACGGCACACACACCCTCAAAATTCTGTTTGATCTCAAGATTTGTAAAACGCAAAACCTTGATTTTTTCCACTTCTTGCAAGTAAGCCGTTCTGGCGGCGTCCAGTTCTGGACCATTTCCCTCATAATGCTGGGAACCATCCAATTCAATGGCTAACCTGGCTTTGTAACAATAAAAATCCACAATATAAGGACCAAATGGCTTTTGTCGGAGAAATTGGACGGGATAGGTCCGCAAAAAATCATACCACAGATGATTCTCTTCTTTTGTGGCATTTTTTCGCAGTTTCTGTGCGCGAATGCGGGTGATATCTTCCATAGGCGCACCTCTTCCCCTCATCCGCCCCAGTGTGCGCACTGGGGCACCTTCCCCCAGGGGAAGGCTTTTTTACAGCTCCTTCAAAATCTCCTGCCGCTTCTGCTCATACTCCTCGGTGGTAATGAGCCGGCGGTCATAGAGGGACTGGAGCTGCTCCAGCCGCTGCTCCGGGGTGCCCTTGGGGTTGTCCACCGACACCCCCTCCTCCTCGATGCGGATCTCGGGGCCGATATACTTCTTGCCGAAGGCAGAATAGAAGTTGGTACCGGCGATGACAGCGGCAAGGATGGTCCAAAAGATGCCGAAGATGAGGCCAAAGCCCCCCACCATGGCAAACTGGGGAATGACGACGAACAGGCCGATGAGCACAAAGACACAGCCCACCACGCCCCCCGCCACCGAGCCGGTCTTACTGGGACGGTAAGTTACCCGTTTTCTGGACATGGCTTATTCCTCCCCTTCGGTGGCGCCGGTGTCCTCCTCTTCTTCCTCGTGGTCGGTACGGGCGAAGGAAATGACCTTCACACCCTCCTCCAGGTTCATGATCTTCACGCCCTGGGCGGTGCGGCCGTAGGTGGAGATGCCGGACACCGCCATGCGGATGATAACGCCGGCATCGTTGATGACCAGCACGTCGTCGTTGTCATTGACCACCTTGACGCCCACCACGCATCCTGTCTTTTCGGTGACGTTGTAGCCCTTCAGGCCGTAGCCGCCTCGCTTCTGGGGACCGTCGGCACGGATATACTCGTCCATCTCGGTGCGCTTGCCGTAGCCGTTCTCGGTGATCATCAGCACCTGATGGTCGTACTTGGCCCGGGCGGCGCCTACCACGAAGTCGCCCTCCCGCAGGCTGATGCCCCGGACGCCGCAGGCGTCACGGCCCATGCAGCGCACGTCGGTCTCCTTGAAGCAGATGGCCATACCGTCGTGGGTGACGATGAGGATGGCCTGCTCCCCGTCGGTCTCCCGGACGGTGATGAGCTCGTCTCCCTCCTCCAGGGTGATGGCCCGGATGCCCGCCTTGCGGGCGGTAAAGATGGAGGAAAGCTGGATGCGCTTAACGGTGCCGGTGCGGGTGACCATCACCAGATACCGGTCCTCGGGGAACTCCCGCAGGTGGATCATGGCGGTGACCTTCTCGTCCTGCTCGATGGGCAGCACGTTCACCAGGTTGGTGCCCTTGGCGGTGCGGCCGGCCTCGGGGATCTGGTAGCCCTTCTTCCGGTGGACCCGGCCCTTATTGGTGAAGAAGAGGATGTAGTCGTGAGTGGAAGCGGTGAACACCGTATCCACATAGTCCTCCTCCTTGGTGGCCATGGCAGTGATTCCCTTGCCGCCCCGGCGCTGGGTGCGGTAGGTGGAGGCGGGGGTGCGCTTGATGTAGCCCCCGGCGGTGAGGGTGAAGACGCACTCCTCCTCCTCGATGAGGTCCTCGATGTCGATCTCGTCCTCCACGTCCTGGATCTCGGTGACCCGGTCGTCGCCGTACTTGTCCCGGATGGCGGACAGCTCGTCCTTGAGCACGCCCCGCAGCATCTCCTCGGAGCCCAGCAGCTGCTGGAAATAGGCAATGCGCTCCTCCAGCTCCTTGTACTCGGCCTCCAGCTTTTCCCGGTCCAGGCCCTGGAGGGCTTTCAGGCGCATATCCAGGATGGCTTGGGCCTGCACGTCGTCCAGGCCGAACCGGTTCATCAGGTTCTCCTTGGCGTTGTCGTAGCTGGAGCGGATGATGCGGATAACCTCGTCGATGTTGTCCTGGGCAATGAGCAGACCTTCCAGCAGGTGGGCCCGCTCCTGGGCCTTCTTCAGGTCGTACTTGGTGCGGCGGATGATGATCTCCTCCTGGAAGGCGATGTACTCGTCCAGGATGTGCCGCAGGGACAGGATTTTGGGCTGGGACTGGTCGTCCACCAGGGCCAGCATATTGATGGCGAAGGTGGTCTGCAGCTGAGTCTGGGCAAACAGGCGGTTGAGCACCACCTGGGGATTGGCGTCCCGCTTGAGCTCAATGACCACCCGCATACCGTTGCGGTCGGACTCGTCCCGGATGTCGGAGATGCCCTCCAGACGCTTGTCCTCCACCTGGTCGGCCATGTTCTTGATGAGCTGGCGCTTGTTGACCTGGTAAGGGATCTCGGTGACGATGATACGGGTACGGTTCTGGCCGAACTCCTCAAACTCGGTGCGGGCCCGGACGCACACCCGGCCCCGGCCGGTGGCGTAGGCGGCCCGGATGCCGGAGCGGCCCATAATGATGCCCTTGGTGGGGAAATCGGGGCCCTTCACGTGCTCCATCAGGTCGGACAGGGTGGCCTCCGGATTGTCCAGTACGCAGATGGTGGCGTTGATGACCTCCCGCAGGTTGTGGGGCGGGATGTTGGTGGCCATGCCCACGGCGATACCCGCCGAGCCGTTGACCAGCAGGTTGGGGAACCGGGAGGGGAGCACACGGGGCTCCTTCCGGCTCTCGTCGAAGTTGGGGTCCCAGTTCACCGTGTCCTTCTCGATGTCCCGGAGCATCTCGTCGGAGATCTTGGACATCCGGGCCTCGGTGTAACGGTAGGCGGCCGGGGGATCGCCGTCGATGGAACCGAAGTTGCCGTGGCCGTCCACCAGGGGATAGCGCATGGAGAAGTCCTGGGCCAGACGAACCAGGGCGTCGTACACACTGGCGTCGCCGTGGGGGTGGTACCGGCCCAGCACGTCGCCCACGCAGGTGGCGGACTTCTTGAAGGGCTTGTCGGCAGTCAGGTTGTCCTCGTACATGGCGTACAGGATGCGCCGGTGGACGGGCTTCAGGCCGTCCCGCACGTCGGGCAGGGCCCGGCCCTTGATGACGCTCATGGCGTACTCAATATAGGACTGCTCCATCTCCTTCACCAGAGGTGAAGTGACGATGGTCTGGTCCGGATACCGGATCTCCTCCGGATCGTACTGTGGCTTTTTGCTCATGCTGTTGCCTCTCAATCTTTATGATAGGGTGGTTCACGGCGGGCGGCCGCAAGGGCCGCCCCTACGTCAGGGCCGTATAGGGGCGACCTTTATGGTCGCCCGACCTCCCTTAATAGTCCAAATTCACCGCGTACTTGGCGTTGCGCTCGATGAACTCCTTCCGGGGCTCCACCTTCTCGCCCATGAGGACGGTGAAGGTCTGGTCGGCCAGCACGGCGTCGTCCAGCTCGATGCGCTTGAGGGTGCGCCGCTCCGGGTCCATGGTGGTCTCCCACAGCTCATGGGGGTTCATCTCGCCCAGGCCCTTATACCGGGAGATATCCACCTTGGCGTTGGGGTTGTCGCCCCGGAGCTCGGCGGACACCTGGTCCCGCTCCTCGTCGGAGAAGGCCACCCGGGTGGTCTTGCCCCGGGTCAGCTTGTACAGGGGAGGCACGGCGGCGTAGACGTAGCCGTGCTCGATGAGGGGCCGCATGAAGCGGAAGAAGAAGGTGAGCAGCAGGGTGCGGATGTGGGAACCGTCCACATCGGCATCGGCCATGATGATGATCTTGTGATAGCGCAGCTTGTCCAGGTCGAAGTCGTCCCCGATGCCGGCGCCCAGGGCGGTGATGACGGGGGTCAGCTTGTCGTTGCCGTACACCTTGTCGGCCCGGGCCTTCTCCACGTTGAGCATCTTGCCCCACAGGGGGAGGATGGCCTGGAACCGGCTGTCCCGGCCCTGGGTGGCCGAGCCGCCTGCGGAGTCGCCCTCCACGATGTAGATCTCGGTGAGCTCAGGGTTGACCTCGTTGCAGTCCCGCAGCTTGTCGGGCATGGCGGCGCCGCCCAGGGCGGTCTTGCGGCGGATGGATTCTCTGGCCTTCCGGGCGGCCTCACGGGCCCGGTTGGCCATGAGGGCCTTCTCCAGGATGGCCTTGCCCACGGCGGGGTTCTCCTCCAGGTATTCCGACAGCTTCTCGGTGACAATGTTGTTCACCAGGGTACGGATGGAGGCGTTGCCCAGCTTGGCCTTGGTCTGGCCCTCAAACTGAGCCTCGGTGAGCTTAACGGAGATGACGCAGGCAATGCCCTCCCGGCAGTCCTCGCCGGACACCTTGTCCTCGTCCTTGAGGATCTTCATCTTTTTGCCGTAGTTGTTGAGCACGGTGGTGAGGGCCCGTTTGAAGCCCTCCTCGTGCATACCGCCTTCGGGGGTGTGGACGTTGTTGGCGAAGGAGACGATGGTCTCGTTGTAGCCGTCGTTGTACTGGAAGGCCACCTCCGCCATGGAATCCTCCTTCTGCCCCGCCATATAGATCACGTCGGGGTGGATGGGGTCCTTGGAGCGGTTGATGTAGGACACGAACTCCCGGATACCGCCGGCGTAGTGCATGGTGTCGCTCTGCTCCCTGCCGGGGCGGTTGTCGATGGTGTGGATGCGCAGGCCGGCGTTGAGGAAGGCCTCCTCCCGCATCCGGGTGTGGAGGGTCTCGTAGTTATACTCGGTGACCTCAAACATCTCGGGGTCGGGCTTGAACACCACCTCGGTGCCGTGGCGGTCGGTGTCCCCCACCACCTGCATGGGCTGGGTCACCTTGCCCCGGGAGAACTTCATCTCGTAGATCTTGCCCTCCTTGTGGACCCGCACCTCCAGCCACTCGCTGAGGGCGTTGACCACGCTGGCGCCCACGCCGTGGAGGCCGCCGGACACCTTGTAGCCGCCGCCGCCGAACTTGCCGCCGGCGTGGAGGATGGTGAACACCACCTCCAGGGCGGGCAGGCCGGTCTGAGGCTGGATGTCCACGGGGATACCGCGGCCGTTGTCCACCACGGTGATGATGTCGCCCTTACCGATCTTTACGGTGATCTCGTCGCAGTAGCCGGCCAGGGCCTCGTCGATGGAGTTGTCCACGATCTCGTATACCAGGTGATGCAGGCCGGACTCGCTGGTGGAGCCGATATACATACCGGGGCGCTTACGGACGGCCTCCAGACCCTCCAGCACCTGGATCTCGGAGCCGCCGTACTCATGCTCCACCTGGGTGGTGTTCAGTTCCAATTCTAACTCGTCAGACATAATAACCTCCGCTAGATTAACCATAGGTTGGGTATATTTTATGAAAAGCAGCGTATTTCCCATCAGGGCAGGGGCGTAAAGTCAATGACTGCCGCCTCATCCATGCTGCGCTCAAATGCTTCCTCGGTAATGGACTGACTCTGTCCGTCCATATACTTGCTGTAGTGTGTTTCCTCGGTCTGGCCGTTGGTCTCAAAGGACAGGGAAAACAGCGCAGTCAATGTGGCCGGGTCCTCCAGACCAGAAAAGGTCACACTATCAAAAAATATTCCGTTATTCAGCTCCCGGTACACCAGAGCCCGGTGTTCCGCGCTGTACAGGATGGACGCAAAATACTGTCCCACATACCGGCTCCCCATGACGTTGTTCTCTATCTCAGCCGGGATCACGGTATCGCTGTCTTGGTCATAGACGAACACCGCAAAGTTAAAAAAGCCCATGTCGCCGCCGCCGGTGATGAGCAGTTCGTCCTGCCCGTCCCAGTTCAGTTCCACCATGGCGTATTCTTTGGGCTGCTCATAGTACCACTCATCCAGGTAGGACAGGTACCCTTTTTCAGCCAAAAATGCCTCAAAGGCCTCTTCCGCCCGGCGGTTTCCTTCCAGCATTCCCTCAATCTCATTGAGCTGCTGAAGAATGGTCTCATCCATCCCGGTAGCGTCCAGGGCCTCTTTCAGGGTGTCCACCGCCCCCTGGGTATCCTCCCGGAGCAGGCACAGGTCGGTCAGACCCAGCCAGGCGTCCACGTTACCCTCGTCCAGTTTGAGGGCCTGCTCAAAATCGGCCTGGGCCTCCTCCAGATAGTCCGCGCTGTCGCCCGGATAGATGAGATAGGCCTGGCCCCGGCCGGCATAGCTCTCCGCCTTCATGGGATCGGCCTCAATGGCGGCGGTAAAGTTAGCGATGGCCTCATCGTAGTATCCGTCTCTCAGCTCATCCATAGCCTGGTCGTGGTGGACCTGCCACTGGCTGGCTTCTCGCTTGACGGTGCAGCCCGTCAGCAGCACTCCCGCCAGCAGACACAAAAGGGCGATGCGGCGTATGCGATGCTTCCTCATACTCCATCCTCTCATTTCTTTCCGCTACTCAAAGCTGTTGTTCTCCGCCCGGCGCAGCAGGGTGGCGGCGGAGAGCTGGCACAGATAGACCACCGGCGGCCCCTCCCGCCGGGCGCACAGCACAAAAGAACGGGGCAGATCGTCGGACACGTTGACCAGCCGCCCCTCCTTTTCCGCCCGCTCCAGAAAGGACCGGGTCAGGTGGGAGGAGGAGGTGTTGTCCAGATCGAAGAGCCCCACCACGTCTCCAAAGGGCACCACCACGTTCTGACCGATGTGCAGATACATCTACTTGCCCTCCTTCTTGTCCCGGACGATTTTGGGCTTCCACAGCCAGCGGTACAGCTTCCAGCCCAGAAAGAGCCCCACAAAAAAGCCCAGGGCGGGCAGGCCGGGAATGAAGAGCAGCTGGGTCACCGGGGAGGTATCCGCCTCCCACAGGTTGAGCCGGTGGACCACAATGGCGGCTGTCACCAGAACGGCAGCCACCGGAGGGATCAGCTTCCACAGCTTGCTTCCCTTCCGGGTAAACTGGCACACCAGAAATTCCAGCAGAAAGCCCCCCACCAGGGGGACCAGGGCAAGGATCAAAAGTATCATAGTGTTCTCCTGAATCTGATCTGTATCACGGGCCGGTTTGTCATCCCACCAGTACGCCGTTGTGAATGTGGAAGGTCTTGCCCTCCCCCAGCCGGTCCAGGCTCATTTCCTCGCAGCAGGTGATAAAGACTTGACCGCCGGTAATCCGCTTCAAAACGAACTCCTGCCGCCGGTGGTCCAGCTCGGACAGTACGTCGTCCAGCAGCAGCACCGGCCACTCCCCGGTCTCCTGGAAGAAAATTTCCCGGGAAGCCAGCTTGAGGGATAATGCCGTCGTCCGGGTCTGGCCCTGGGAGGCGAAAGTTTTGGCGCTCACCCCGTCCAGTTCCACGACCAAATCGTCCTTGTGGGGCCCCGACAGGCACTGCCGGGCCTCCAGCTCCGCCTTCCGGTGGGAGTCCTGATGTTTCAGCAGCTGCTCCAGCAGAGTACGGGTGGGGGCCAATGGATCATCGATGGTGCTCACCGTCTGGTAGCTCAGCCCCAGCTCCTCCCGTCCGCCGGAGAAATCCCGGTGGATGGGAGGCGTCACCTCCCGCAGCCGTTTGATGAAGTAGGCCCGGTAGTGGATGAGCATGGCCCCGGTCTGGGCCATGCGCAGATTGAACTCATCCAGAGTGTCCAGCAGAGAGGGATGCTCCTCCCAGTCCCGCAAAATCCGGGTCTTATGTTCATAAAGACGCCGGTATTCCGCCAAAGCCTCGGCATAGCGGGGCCGCAGCTGACAGATGCAGTCGTCCAGGAACCGGCGGCGCACCGCGGCCCCCTCCCGGATAAGCCACAGATCTTCCGGGCAAAAGAGCACCGTGTTGAGTACCCCCGCCAGCTCCCCGGCGGTCTTTAATTTCACGCCGTTGGAGAAGAGCTGCCGCCGCACCCCCCGACCCAGCCGGGCCTCCAGGGTAAAGTCCCGTCCCCGGGAAAAGACCTCTGCCTTCACAAAGGCGTGGTCCACCCCCATTTGGATCAGCTCCCGGTCGTACCGGGCCCGGTGGGAGGAGGCGGTGGACAGGTAGGCGATGCCCTCCAGCAGGTTGGTCTTGCCCTGGGCATTCTCCCCCCAGATCACATTGACATTGGGAGAAAAGTTCCCCTCAAAGTGAAGATAATTGCGAAAAAAGTCCAGGCAGACCGACTTTACAATCATAAAACTTCCACGCGCAGGTCATCCAGGGTAACCACGTCGCCGGGGCGCAGCTTCTTGCCCCGCATGGTGCACACCTCGCCGTTGACCTGGACCTCTCCGTCCTGGATGCGCTCCTTGGCCTCCCCGCCGGTCTCTACCAGACCCTCAAATTTCAGCAGGGATTCCAGTTTGATAAATTCCGTTGTGATTTTGGACTGAATGGTCTTCATACTTCCGAATTTCTCCCTTCTTCGTGCAGGGATTGCAGCAGTTCCCACAGGTCGGGCAGGGCCTTTTTCAGGGCCACCGGCCGGGCCTTGGCCCGGTCATAGAAGAAGTGGCCGGAGGTGCCCTCCGCCCGCAGCTCCCCGGTGTCGGCGTTGACCATCCTGTAGGACAGCTGCATTTTGGCAGGAGACAGGGACTCCACCGCCATGTGGATGGCGATTGTCTCCCCAAACCGGGTCATGGAACGGTACTTGCAGCTCACGTCGGTAACGGCAAAGTCGATGCCCACGTCCACCGCTCTGTGGTAGCTCCAGCCGATCTGGTCCATAAAGTCGGTACGGGCCTCCTCCATCCAAAGGATATAATTTCCATGGTGGACGATGCTCATGCCGTCGGTCTCATAAAATTGAACCTTATGCAGGTAAGGATGCAGTTCCAAGGCATTTTTCCTTTCTTTCAGAACCTTTGTGCCCAATTTATTCCCCGGCCTTCAGGCGGACGGGCAGTACCATATACAGGAAATTCTCCTCCCCCTCTGTGGGCAGGATGACACAGGGGGAAACGCTGGTGGACAGCTCCAGCCGCACCTTGTCGGCGGGGGCGGCCTTGAGGGCATCCATCAGGTACTTGTTGTTGAAGCCGATCTCCAGCCCCCGGCCGTCGCCGGTGACAGGGCACTGGTCGTAGGCGTCGCCGATGGCGGTCTTGGTGGAAATCTTCATCAAACCGTCCTCAAACACGCACCGCAGGGGGCACTTCAGCTTTTCAGTGATAATGAGGGAGACGCGCTCAATGGAGGACAGCAGAGTCCGGGTGTCTCCCTCCAGGCAGATGTCGTTGCTGCGGGGGATGGCTTGGCGGTAGGCCAAAAACTCACCCTCCAGCCGGCGGGTCACCAGCATGGTGGAGCCGGCCTTGAACATGATGTGCCGGGCGCCCTGGGTCACCGACACCGGCTCGTCGCAGTCGGTGCAGATTTTTTCCACCTCGGACAGGGCGGAGCCGGGGACAACAAAGGAGAATTCCGGAGCGCCGTCCTTTTTGTCAATGGCCTCGTGGCGGAGGGCCAGCCGGAAACCGTCCACCGACACCACGGTGAGGCCGTTTTCGCTAGCCTCAAAGAGGGAGCCGGTGTGGACCGGGCGGCTCTCGTTGTCGCTGACGGCAAAAATGGTCTGGGAAATCATGGCTTTCAGCTTGGACTGGGACAGGGTGAGGGAGTTCTGATATTCCACTGTGGGCAGCTCGGGGAATTCCTCCGGGTCGGTGCCCAGGATGTTGAACTCACTGGGTCCACAGGTGATGTGGACCATATAGTTGTCGGTCTGGAAGGTGACGATGTCGTCAGGCAGCTTCCGGATGATCTCGCCGAAGAGCCGGGCGGCCAGCACCAGGGTTCCGGTTTCGCTGATGTCGGCAGGAACAATGGTGCGGATGCCGGTGTCCAGATTGTAGCCGGTGAGCCGCAGCTCCTGTCCGGCCTCCAGCAGAATGCCCTCCAGAGCGGGAATGGAGCTCTTGGGGGAAACGGCACGGGAGGCGGTGGAGATAGCGGATTGCAGCAGGGCTTTTTCGCAGGAAAATTTCATATTTGTTCGGTCCTCCGTTTCGTGGGGAGAGAAGGGGCTCCCCGGGATCTCTCGCGCTCCTCCGGAGAGAGGAGGGATATAGTTCGTAATAGTAAGCCGTAGGGGAAAACATTGTGGAAAAGTGGCGAAACTCCTTGAGGCCCATGGTTTGGCCCGTCCACAGGGGGTGTGGACAAAAAAGAGGGGGTTTCCACAGGGGAAAAGGAGCAAAAAAGTTTTCCACATCCCCTTTTCCACATGTCCCCGAAAGAGGGTGGAAATGTGGAAAGGAGTCTGGAAACCGGATTTCCAGTCGGAATCCGGTTTCACTCATATTTATGCATGAATATTCAAAAGCCATTTAGCCTTATTCATAACGGGCGTTGATGTTGGCGTTGATGTCCTTGATAACTTCTGCAATTTCGGGGCTCTGCTTGGTCAATTTCTCGATGCGGTCAATGGAGTGCATGACAGTGGTGTGGTCCCGGTTGTCAAATTCCTTGCCGATCTCCTTCAGAGACAGGTTGGTCATGCGGCGGATCTGGTACATGGCGATCTGGCGGGCCAGCGCGGTGTCCTTGGTGCGGCCCTGGCCCCGGAGGGCCTCCTCGTCAATGTTGTAGAACTTGCTGACCTCGTCAATGATGATCTCCGGCGAGGGGAGGAACTCCGCCTTGTCCTTGAACATATCCCGGACGGCCCGGGTGACGGTGTCCACGTCCACGCTCTCCCCCATCAGCTCCTGGAAGGCCAGGATCTTGTTGACGGTGCCCTCGATCTGCCGCACATTGGAGGTGATGTTCTCGGCGATATACTGGAGGACGGGATCGGGCAGGTTCATACCCCGGCGGATGGCCTTGGTCTTGATAATGGCCACCCGGGTCTCATAGTCGGGGGGCTGGATGTCCACGGGCAGGCCCCACTCGAACCGGGTACGCAGCCGGTCGTCCAGCCGCAGCATCTCCTTGGGGGGACGGTCGGCGGTGAACACAATTTGCCGCTTGGCCTCGTACAGGGTGTTGAAGGTGTGGAACATCTCCTCCTGGGTGGACTCACGGCCGGCGATAAACTGCACGTCGTCCATGAGAAACACGTCGGCGGAGCGGTACTTTTCCCGGAACTCCGGGTTGCGGCCCTCCCGGATGGCCTGGATCAGCTCGTTGGTGAAGGAGTCGCCCTTGATATACACGATGCGGTAATCGGGGTGGGACTGATGGATTTTGTGGGCGATGGCGTAGAGCAAGTGGGTCTTGCCCAGGCCGGACTCGCCGTAGATAAACAGGGGGTTGTAGGTCTGGGCAGGCTGCTCGGCCACCGCCAGGGCGGCGGCGTGGGCAAACTTGTTGGAGGCGCCCACCACAAAGCGCTCGAAGGTGTACTCCTCAGTGCCCGGGAGGAATACGTCGTCCACCTTCTTCTTGCCGTAGCCCTCCAACTCCCCCTCTCCCAGCACCACAACCTCGAAGTCGGAGGAGAACAGCTCATGGAGGGCCTTCTGGATGTTGGGGATGTAGCGGGAGTTGATGATATCCCGCTTGAAGTTGGTGGGGGTGTGGAGCACAAACCGGTTGGACTCCAGCGCCACGGGGGTGGCGTCGTCAAACCAGGTGTTGATGGCGGTGGCTGTCATCTCCCCCTCCATCAGAGAGAGGACCTTGGCCCAGAGATCGGCCGGTAGATTCACGGAAAGACCACCTCTTTTGTAGAATAGATGGCCGCTGTGGGCGCAGCAAAACAAGACCTTGAAAGCCTGGGCTTTCAAGACCTGGGTCGTGGATGCTGCCGCCAGCGGCGGGAGTACAGATAATTTAACGCATACCATTATAGCAAATCACCCTGTGGAAAGCAACGATACAATTATAAAAAGAAACTACTTTTCCACACAGGTTTCCACACAGTCTGACGGTGGCCGGCGGGCAGCCGGAACGGCCGCCTCTGCCCGGAGCCTCAAAAAAATAGGGCAGAAGGGCTTATGCGTGGGGGTGTGCTCAACAGGGGCCACAAGATATGGTATTTCCCTGCCGGACCCAGAAAAAAACCAAAAAAGAAACCAAATTAGTGGTTGACAGCCTATTTTGAAATAGGCTATAATACCATGTGCATCATGTAAACTGCTATGGTGTAAAGCAGTTTTGTTTGACGACCGCAGCCGAAAGGCTGTTGTGGTGGGCGGGGCAACCCGCTTGATTTTTGTACAGGAGGTGTCCCAACATGGTTCGTACCTATCAGCCCAAGAAGCGCCAGCGCTCCAAGGAGCACGGGTTCCGTAAGCGTATGCGTACCGCCAACGGCCGCAAGGTCCTGGCTCGCCGCCGCGCGAAGGGCCGCGCCCGTCTGACCCACTGATGGGTCCGCAAATGGAATAGGGCATTTCATAGGGGCGGGGGAGCTTTTCCCACCGCCCCTGCGCAGCATACGGAAGTTTGGACCGGGAAAGGAGGACCGCCGTGGAGCACACCGTATCCCTGAAGCAAAATCATGTGTTCCGCCGCCTTTACAGCAAGGGCAAGAGCGCGGTCAATCCCTGTCTTGCACTCTATTGCCGGAAGAACAACTCCCCCCGCAGCCGTCTGGGCATCACCGTGGGGGTGAAGGTGGGCAAGGCGGTGGTGCGCAACCGCACCCGCCGCCGCATTCGGGAGGCCTACCGCATCCATGAGGACCGCTTCCTGCCGGGCTACGACCTGGTGGTGGTGGCCCGTGTCCGGGCCGGCCACAGCCGGTACCGGGAGGTGGAGCGCAGTCTCCTCTCTCTGGCGGACAAGCTGGGTCTGCTCCGAAAGGAGGAGGCCTGAATTGAAGCGCCTTCTGCTCGCTCTCATTCGGTTCTACCGCAAGCATATCTCCCCTGCCCGTCCCCCCTGCTGCCGTTTTATCCCTACCTGCTCCCAGTATGCGCTGGAGGCGGTGGAGAAATACGGTGCGCTCAAGGGGGGCTTTTTGGCCATTCGCCGTATTCTCAAATGTCAGCCCTTCCATAAGCAGGAATCCATCGAGTACGACCCCGTGCCGTAACGGCAAGACAATGTAACTTGGAGGCGCACAAATGGAAATTATCCTCACCCCCTTTGCGTGGCTGCTGAAGGCTTTTTACAGCTTCTGCGGCAGCTATGGCCTGGCTCTGGTGTTCTTTGCCCTGGTGGTCAAGGTGGTGCTCTTCCCCCTCTCTCTGAAGGGCAAGCGCAGCATGATCCAGATGAACATTCTCCAGGGCCAGATGCAGAAGCTGCAGAAGCAGTACGGCAAAGACCGGCAGCGCTATAATCTGGAGGTCCAGAAGCTGTATCAGAAGGAGAAGATCAACCCCATGGGCGGCTGCCTGTGGTCCTTCATCCCCCTGCTCATCCTGATGATCCTCTACCCCATCATCCGTGAGCCCATCCACTACATGATGGGCATCAACGACGCCAATTCCCTCAACGCCATTGCCCAGGCCGTGGACTGGAGCACCCAGGCCGTGAACATGGGCTGGATCAAGGAAGCCGCCGATACCTTTACCAACAGCGCCTATAACCAGCTGTATCTGGCTTCCCTCATCAACGAGAACAACCTGGCTGCCGTGCAGCAGGCGGTAACTGCCGCCGGCGGTGTGGGTGCCAACGTGTTCTCCATCAACTTCAGCCTGTTTGGTCTGGTGGACCTGTCCCAGATCCCTCAGCTTCAGTTCTGGACCATTGCCGGCGGCTTTGGTCTGTTCCTGCTGCCTGTGATCTCCGCTGTGTCCGGCGTGGTCTTCTCCCTGATCTCCATGAAGACCAACGTGATCAACAAGCAGAGCGCTCAGGCCAACAATAGTACCGCCAAGACCATGCTCATCATCTCCCCCCTGATCTCCCTGTGGATCGGCTTCACCATGCCCGCCGCCCTGTGTCTCTACTGGGTGGCTAACAACGTGCTGAGCATGATCCAGGAGTTCCTGTGCAGCCGTATCCTGAAGAAGGACTACGAGGAGGCCGCCCGCAAGCAGGCCGAGCGTGAGCAGCAGGAGAAGGAAGAGGAGAAGGAGGAGCGCCGCCGCAAGACCGAGGAGCGCGCCCGCCGCATCGAGGAAGAGAAGCTCAACAAGGGCAAGAAGAAAAAGGCCGAGAAGAAGCACGAGGACGAGGAGAAGATCCCCGGCATCGTGAAGGAGTACAGCCGGGTGGGTATCCGGCAGTACGCCCGCGGCCGTGCCTATGATCCCTACCGCTACAGCGAGGACGGCCCCACCTGCTATCCCGGCGAGGCCCCCATTTTCGGCAGAAAGCCGGACAAGGCCGCCCCTGTGCAGGAGACTGCCGCGGTGGAGGAGGCCCCCGCTCTGGAGGCCGCTCCCCAGGTTGACACCTCTGCCGCTGACACCCCTGCCGCCGGTGACGGCGAGACCAAGGAATAACGGCACCTGCCGTGGATTCATAAGGAGAGATACCCAAAATGCTGAAATGGATCGAGAGCACCGGCAAGAGCGAGGAGGCCGCCATCGAGGCCGCCCTGCAGAAGCTGGGCATGGATCGGGACGAGGTATCTGTGGAGGTCCTGGAGCGGGCCAAGTCCGGCTTCCTGGGGATCGGCAGCTGTCCCGCTAAAGTGAAAGTGACCTACGAGGCTCCCGACGAGCCCGAGACCCCCGCCCCTGTGGAGGAGGTCGCCGCCGCTCCTGTGGCCGAGCCTGTCAAGGAGGAGAAGCCCGCCCCCGTGGTGGAGGCTGAGGCTCCCGCGGCCCAGCCCGCTGCCGCCCCCGCTCAGGGGGACAAGGCGGAACAGATCGACGCCTTCCTCACCGGCCTGCTGTCCCACATGGGGGCTGCCGCCAAGCCGGTGATCAAAATGGACGAGAACGGCACCTATCAGGTGGAGCTGGTGGGCCAGGACCTGGGCGGTCTCATCGGCCGCCGGGGCGAGACCCTGGACGCCATCCAGCAGCTCACCGGCTACGCCGTCAACCACGGCCAGTCCAAGCGTGTCCGCATCCACGTGGACGCCGAGGGCTACCGGGCCAAGCGTGAGGAGTCCCTCATCCGTCTGGCCCACAAGGTGGCCGGCAAGGTGGTCAAGTACCGCCGCAACGTGACCCTGGAGCCCATGAACGCCTATGAGCGCCATGTGATCCACACCGCCCTGCAGGATACCCCCGATGTGACCACCTACTCCATCGGCACCGAGCCCAACCGCCGGACCGTGGTGGCCTACAGCCGGGGCGAACACCGGTAAAAAAATTTGACGAAAAAGACCCTGCGGGTCTTTCCCGTCAGGGGGCTGCATGAGGAATGAGGTTCGATTTCTGACGAAATTGTCACCCCATTCCTCATGAGAAGAGTCCTTTCCGAGGCTCATGTCCCCGGAAAGGACGAATTTTGATTTGATTCCACCGCCTGCAGGCGGTGGAACTCTGCGAGGCTGAAAGGGCCTGTTGCAAAATGCGCAGCTCGTACAAAGACCCGTCATTCCGAGAAAAACGGCCGCCCGGTGGGCGGCCGTTTTTCGTGGGAATCCGCCCCTTTTGCCGGGGAAACGGATTGC
>NZ_NFIL01000047.1:0-16030 GCF_002161755.1 Flavonifractor sp. An4
CCCCTGGTGGTGATCTGGTACATCCTCACCGAGGCGGGTTCCATCATCGAGAACGCCGGGGCTCTGGGGGCCCCCATTCCCGCCTGGCTCACCAAGATGATCGCAGCATTGGAGTCCAAGGTGGATCAGGCGGGGGACAATATGTCATCTAAAGAATGATAAACTCAAACAGCCCTTCGGACTTTCCGGAGGGCTGTTTTTGTTACATTATTATATACACTATATGCTTGGCAACTGCCTGACTGTCCAGAAGAGAAGTGCCGGTATTGGTGCCAATGGCTTCTCCCTCGAGCCAGTAGCTGTGAAGGATATGTCCGCCGTTGCCGGTCATCACCAGACCGCCGCCGTTGCCGCCGGGCGTTTTATTCACATAACAGTTGGCGATGACGGAACCGGAGAACATCGTTCCCACAAGGCCGCCATATCGGGCATCCGCCCAGGAGTAGCAGTTGATCAGCTTGCCGTAGAGCTTATCCACCAGAGGCACATTGGTGATGCTGCCATTGGCGCCCAAATTCTGAACCACGCCGCTGGGGCCAAGGATGCTGATGATAGACGGCTCTTCCAAGTCCGCTGGACAGGGTAAGGGACGCGTAGAGCATATGCCCATCACCGTGGTTTGTGTGCTCCGGCGGAGCTTGCTTTGCCCACGTTTGTATCATGCTGCGATACTGCGCTGCCTCTTGTGGCGTAAGTCTGGCCGGGCGAGCCTGTCTTCGTTTGCTGATGGTCTTCACCCCCCTTCAAACTCCAGGATCTTCCGGCAGCCTGAAAAACAAAAAACCGGCAGACAATGGTGTCTGCCGGTAAAGCGCAGATATCCATTGCCGATCCCTGCAAACAGAGGCTTCGAACATGATAAATGCACGAAACCCAAGCCATCTCCAGACATGGATATGGCTGCAAAAATCGGCAATGGATACCACCTTGATCAATTACCATGGAGCAGGCTGACAATCCTGGCTTATGGCCGGGGCCAAATACAGTAGAGGTAAGACTGCGCCGGATTCTCACCGGCTTGTCAGTTGGCATATGTCAAGCATATGACCTGCTCACAGTCTGCATTGTAACCGATTTCTGCAGTGCTGTCAATGACCATTCTTGGAGCGTACTGTAGGGTGTAATATTCCTGAAAATTACAAAACGGCTGCGGCAACCTTATGATTGCCACAGCCGTTTTTCTGTGTAGCCAAACGACACCTGCTACCCATATGGGCAGCAGATCTCTTTTCCTTGTAGGTCTTCTGACTTACGCCTGCGGAGGAGTTCTCCTGCGTCCATATCCTGCCTTCTCAGGTTTCCCCAATGACTGGCTTTCGCCAACGGATACAGACTCAGCGCTTACAGCGGCGGTTACCGTCCGGGATTCACACCCGGTTCCCTTGTCCAGTTTCCGCACCGTGCAGCTTAAGCAGGAAGCAACAGAAACCACAAAGATTCCGATTCAATTCTGATCGTATCGTATCACTAAGACTCTAAAACGTCAAGAGACTTGTTCCCAACGTTTGAGAGCGTCAAGCATATACCCGGCTACATCCGTACCACGCTGGCAGAGAGAGGCTGATGTCGTGGAGTACGCCGATGACTGTTCGTCCTTTCTCCCGGGACCAGTGATCCAGACAGGTCACCAGTTCTGCCTGGCTGCCGGTCACAGATTTACTTGGCGCAGGATGACAGTTTATTGCAATCTCTTTTCTCAACCGGCGTTTTCATACATGAGCTCCAGGAATAACATGATATCAAACACGTCACTTGATGTCTGCTGACTATCCAGCAGGTCGATTCGATTTAAGGAATATTCAAAGGTACCATCATTCTGATCCTCATAATAGAAGCGAATACGAACATCCTCTCCCATAATGGGCATATAGCCTTCCACATAGACGTTGGAGGCGTCCTCATCAATGGATTCTGAGGTCCAGGTGGGGCTGCGCAAGTTGTCGTCCATCAATTCTTTCATGGTCTGAGGACCATATTCGTCCAGCGTAATATTTTGGATCTGATAGATGGGACCACCAACCGCCGCATCCCATCCATAACGAAGGATGCCTGCCCCACCGTTGGCCAGAAAGACCACAAAGCCGATCAGAAGCGCGACCTCTATCAGCATACCAATCTTTTTCCGGTTCATGGTACCGGCATTGCAGCCAGCCTCTTCGTTTCCGGCATCCTGAACGGTGTAGGGCTGTCCCGGATTCTCGATATGCGTGCCGCAGATGGGGCAGAAAGCCTGTCCCCGTTCCATGCGATGATTGCAGGTGGGACAGGGCATATATTTCCGCTGTTGCCGGAGTTTCCGGTTATAGCCCAGATTGATGACGCCGATCAAGCCCAGAACCGTCCCCCAAACCGTCCAGCCATACCCCCAAAAGAACCCCAGAATGATCAGGATACAGCCCAGAACGGCATAAACATAGTTGGTAAACTGGTTGATCTTTACTGCGGCAGCTTCAAAAGCGTGGTTATGCCACAGCCGGTAAAAGAATCCCTTCTCCTGCGAACGGGTTTTCCCGGCCGGCTCCGGATTCATAGGTGCACCGCAGGATGTACAGAATTGATCAGTGGGGCCCAGCGGTGCCCCGCACGTTGTGCAAAAGCGCTCCATAACTTCCCTCCTATAGATATCTCAAATGAGATGCGGTATATATTTAAAAGAATATCATATATAACTATAGATGTAAATAATCCCAAAAGATTTTGCTAAGGTTATAGTAAAACAGATGGGAGCATCGATATGGAGATAGGACGACGCATTGCTGAATTGCGAGAGACCACCGGCTGGACCACCAACCGTCTGGCCAATCTGTGCGGGCTATCCCAGAGTTTCCTGCGCTCGGTAGAGCTGGGCGAGAAGGGCATCTCGGTGGAAAACCTTCAGTTGATCTGTGACACCCTGCATATCTCTCTGCGGGATTTCTTTGATATTCCGTCCGACCAGGATACAGAGCAGGACCGGCTGCTGCGCCAGATCACCAAACTCACAGAGGAACAAAAACTGGCGCTGATTGGTTTCTTAGAAACAATGGTTAAATAAAATGGGGTTCCCGTCAGTACGGGAACCCCAGATAATCCAGCAGGGCATTTCTGCTGATCCTCCACTCCCGGCCGACCTTGACGGCCGGGAGTTCTCCATTCTGGATCATCCTGCGGATCTGCTGGCGGCTGGTTTTGAGCAATGCTGCCGCCTCCTTTACAGTTAGGATCTCGCTCATGCCCAGGGATCCTGCCGGAAACTGCTGCCACTTTTGGGCTGGTAGCCCTGCTGCTCTTTGTAGATGGCGTTGTGCAGCTTCCGCACGTCAGCCTTGAGGAATCCCCAGTTGCCGAACTGGTCCTCCACCGGGCCGATGGCATACTTGTCGGCGTATTGTCTCAGCTCCGCCTTGTCCATCTCGAAGAGACGGCACAACTCCGGGATGGTGTAAAACTCTTTCATGTCACGATAGGGAATGTACTTCATGTGAGATACCTCCTGTTAAAGTGATTTGAAAACGGCCAGATCTGTGTCAGGTGTCTGAACGCAAATCACCGTTTCTTATATGAATGTTAGTGATCTCATCTTATTTCAAACGGTTTCCGGACCTTTTTTGATCGTTTCCAGATAAAATCTGCGGGGATTTTATCCGGAAACGATCATGTGCCAACTCCTGTTCTATGACAGCCCGCAGGCAGGGGATTCCCTGCTGTTCTCTGCTGGTCAGGGTCACAGGATTGACCTGGAGCTTATCAAACTGTTTCATCAGAGCATGAAACTTTCGGATATCAACAACACTATAGGTTTCTTTCCACTTCTGAGCTGCGGTGTCCAGTCCGGCGCCGCGGCTCGTCTTTTTCAGCAGAAACAGCATCTGTTCTTTGATCGCCGAATCCAGCTTACTTTGTTGGATCTTTCGTTCTGCCTCCGGATAGGGCAAGTGCATACCGCAAGCAGGAAACAGCTTGTCCAGAAATTCGCTGATGACGGTGCAGACGTTGTCATATCCCATCTTAAGCATGGCAAGCAGATCATCCTTCCGCTTTAAGCCCAACTTCTCCAGAAAGGCCTCCCGTCTCATGCTGACTTCCAGCCGGAGGATTCTCTCCTTCCTGTACTTCTTGGGACAGCGGTCATTCTGTGTAAGTTCATAGACTTTGTCGTAAACCTTAAAGGAGATCTCTTTGGTGGCAAGTTCAAAGAAATAGTCCTGTTTTCCCTCTAATTCACGGCGCTTATAGTGCCGCGGCAGCATGGATTTGCGAAATATGCGGATTAACGAAGAGAGATCCGTATCCTTGCTGAACCATAAATCTACGGTCAGGTCCATACGGCTGAGACTGAGCTCATCAGGGGCCAGGATAGGCATTTCATGATCGCTCAGATGAATTTCCTCGAACATATCGGCAAGGTGTGACTGCATCTCAACCACATTTTCCTTGGTGGGCTGGTACAGCGCCAGCGGCTGATAGGATCCTGCCAGCAGAGTGGATGGATTGACCGCAAAGGAAATACCGTTGGATTTATTATGGCTTTGGTGCAGGCGCATACGGACGCCCCGAGCCACCAGATAGGTGCTCTTCAAATGCCGGTCAATGGAGTAGGAATCGGAATAGATTTGTTGGATGGATCCCTGGTCCACCAGGTGATCGATGGTCTTTTGGATCTGGTGGTACTTGAGCTTTCCGGCATACAGTTCGATGGTATGAATACCCAGACGGACTTGTTTCAGCTTCATGTCAGCCCCTCCTGTTCCGCTGGCAGTTGGTACAGTGACGGCAGGTGTTGGGCTTCTTCTCACCCAGTGCAGCCAGCACCTGCTGCATGATGCAGGCCTTACCGGTGACGATCCCAATCATCTCGTCCAGCCGGTCCAGCAACAGCTTTTGCAGAGATTCATCATAGTCCTCTTTATAGAGGATAGTTTCGTTCAGATCCCGATCCTCACCGGCATAGAGCAATACACAGCGGGACTTCTTACCATCCCGGCCCGCTCGCCCAATCTGCTGATAGTAGTCGGTCACGCTGAGGGGCAAATTGAAGTGGACTACCAGGCGGATGTCGGGCACATCCACACCCATGCCGAAAGCAGTGGAAGCTACCATGATCCGTTTCTTGCCGTGGATAAACTTCAGCTCATTTCGCTGCCGCTTATCCGGGTCCATGTAAGCATGGCACTTGACCACCTCACCGGGAAACTGATTTGAGAGATAATTGGAAACCAGATCCACATACTTCCGGGTGGCACAGTAGATAACCGTGGGACCCTTTTTGCCGTATTTTTTGAGGTGGTATTTCAGCCGTGACAAGCGGCGCTGGATGGTCATAGCGGAGCAGTCCTCCCGGATCAGAATTAGATTGGAGCGTTCCAGGGAGTTGACGCATACCTCAGGCTCATCCATACCCAGAAACGCACAGATCTCTGAACGGCAGGTTTCCGGCGCCGTAGCTGTAAAGGCAGCAACCACCGGGCGCTTTTTCAGGGTGGACAGCCACTTCCCGATCTCCAGATAGCTGGGGCGGAAGGTGTGGCCCCAGTCCAGCACACAGTGGGCCTCATCCACCACCACCAGGCCGGGTGGATTGTCCTTGATGGCTTTTTGAAACGGTTTAGATTGCAGGCGTTCCGGGGTGATATAGAGAAAGGGAGCGCTGAGATCTTGTAGGTATACAGGGCCGTCCATGGTCATTTTTGTCGCATTATAGTCCATAGGATGATTGCCTGAGATCTGATTGGCGCGTATCCCCTTGGCATTGAGCGCCTGCACCTGATCCTCCATCAGAGACAGGGTAGGCTCGATGACCATCGTCCAGGTATGGCACTTCCGGTGCATGACCAGAGCAGATACCTGGAAGATGGCTGACTTGCCTGAACCGGTAGGTGCGATGACCAGAGTATCCCGTCTGTCCAAAATGCTGTTGATGGGTTGAATCTGATGTTTCCGTAAGGTCTTTAACTGAAGTGCCTCCATGGCTTCTCGTACGTCATAGTTTATTTTCATAAAAAATACCCCCAATATGATTTGAGCTGTTTTGTGCAGCCCTATAATCGTGTTAGGAGTGTTTCAATTTATAATGGCTTTTGGTGGACTGTTCAGCGGATCCACTCGTTGGATAGGACTTTGCGCAAACCTCATGCAGAGGCAGATAAACTCCATTTAGAGCCATATCTGTGTTATTAGAGGGATACTTAATAGAGGGATACTTAATAGGCATCAAAACCGGCCGCTATCCATTGGGGCACAATAGCTTGAAGCGGTTTTGGAACCATCTACATCCCACTGGATGGGCTCCATACCCATGGAGCGGATGGCGGCAATCACATGGTCGTCATACTCCCCGTAGGGACAGCGGATCAGGGTAGGCCGTACGCCGGTGATGGCTTCGATCTTGTCGTTGCAGGCCGACACGTCGGCAATGATTTCCTCCGTGGACAGGCTGTTGTAGTGGGCGTGGGTGTTGGAGTGGTTCATGATCTCATGACCGGCCTCGTGGAGCGCTTTCACCGACTCCGGGTATTTGTCCACCCACTCCCCTACCACAAAAAAGGTGGCCTTGATCTGGTATTGGCCCAGAATATCGATAAGCTGCTGGGTGTCCTCATTTCCCCAGGCCGCGTCGAAGGAGATAGCCACCATCTTCTGATCCCGCTGGACGCAGTAGATGGGCAGCTGCCGTTTGGTAGCCGCCGCGCTTACCACCTCCGGATAATTGACGATGTAGAACATGGCGGCGGCCGCCAACACACAGGCCAGCACCGCCAGCAGCTTTCGCCGCAGCAGAATGATCTTCATTCCCGTACCTCCTACCATTTGATTGGTACAGACTATGACAAGATCTTCCGGTTCAGAATCGGCAGACAGCCCCCCGGCCTCTTTTGCAGCGCATTGGAAATACTACCCAATTCCCCTTACTCTATCATCACGTTCTTTTGTGAAAGTTCACTTATACACCGCGACAAAATATACCCGATCTTTTTGTGCAATTTGGAACTGTCTTTCTGTATTTAGAATGCGCCTGGGAGGAAATCCTCCCTTTTCATTTGGTCTCATTTCTATATTTAAAATCCCCTTTTAAATATCCATTTTCTAGAATAATATAGAATCCTATGCGAAGGAGGTTTCTGTATGCATTGGGGCAAGGAACTGCACGAAATGATGCGGATGTACAGCTCCATGAAGGCGCTGCAGCTGCTGGTTGCTCTGGCTGAAAGCGAGGAAGAGGTTCCCCTGGCCAAGCTGTCCGCCATGACCGGTATTCCGCCCAGCTCCACCCACCGCATCCTCCAGGAGATGCAGCACTGCGGCTTTGTAATAAAGGATGACGCCCGGAAATGTTACCGTGTGGGCTTCGAGGCCCGTCTGCTGGCCCTTCAGCTGCAAAAGACCAACTTCCTCTATGAGGCGGCCAAGGCGGAGATGACCTATCTGAACAACCTGAGTCTGGAGACCATCCACCTGATTGGAGAAGAGGACCGGGAGGCGGTCTATCTGGCCAAACTGGGTGCCAAGAACTCGGTGGGCCTCCACTCCGCCGTTGGCAAGCGCATTCCTCTTCACTGCACCAGCGGCGGCAAGGCTCTGCTGGCCTGGAAGTCGGAGAGTTGGCTGAAAAACTATCTGGAGCACACCGAACTGACCCGGTACACCTCCAAGACCCTGGCCGATCCGGAGAGTCTCCTGCGGGAGCTGGAGGTCATCCGGATTCAGGGTTACGCCGTGGACAACCACGAACACCACACCGACGTGGTCTGCATCGCCGCTCCTATTTTCGATGTGGACAACCAGGCACCGGCCGCCATCAGCATTGCCGCGCCCGACTACCGCTTTTCACTGGAAAAGGCCCTCTCCTACGGCAGGGAGCTGCTCCAGTGCGCGGCCCGAATCACCGAAAAGCTGGGATGCAGCTATCCCATCCAGCTTTCCAAATCATCCTGATACAAGGAGGCAGCTTCCATGGAAGAGACACTGGATCTCATTTATAAAGATCCCAAGTATCCCAGTTCCAAGGTGGTAAACGGTCTGAGTATGGCAGGCCCCCGGGCCCATCTGCGGGGCATGGGGCTGGACAATGAGGACCTGTCCAAGCCCTTCATCGGCGTCATCAACACCTATAACGAGATGCACCCCGGCCACGTCCATCTGGACCGGCTGGGCAAGCTGGTGCGGGACGGCGTTCTGGAGGCGGGGGGCATCCCCTTCGAGGTCAACACCATCTCCATCTGCGACGGCTTCTCCCAGGGCCACGTTGGTATGTGCAGCGTACTGCCCAGCCGGGAGATCATCGCCGACTCCATCGACGTGTACGCCGCCGGCCACCAGCTGGACGGTCTGGTGCTCATCGGCGGCTGTGACAAGATCGTGCCCGCCATGCTGATGGCGGCTCTGCGGGTCAACCTGCCCACGGTCATTGTCACCAGCGGCCCCATGATGCCCGCCGTCTACAAGGGCCGCACCTACGCCACCTACGAGCTCAAGGAGATGGCCGGTAAGCTCACCCGTGGAGAGCTCTCCCGCCAGGAATATGAGTACATGGAGGGGCTCATGTCCCCCACCCCCGGCTCCTGCGCCATGATGGGCACGGCCAACACCATGTCGGTGGTGGCGGAGGCCCTGGGCCTCACCCTTCCGGGCAGCGCCTGCGCCCACGCCGTCAGCGGCAAGAAAAACCGGGTGGCCAAACTTAGCGGCAAGGCCATCGTACGTCTGGTGGAGAAGAATATCCGCCCCCGGGACATCGTGACCCAGAAGATGCTGGAGCTGGCCGTGCGGGTGGGTCTGAGCGTGGGCGGCTCTACCAACATGACCCTGCATATGCCCGCCATCGCCCATGAGGCAGGCCTGTCCATGACATTGGAGGACATGGGCCGTCTGTCCGCCGACACCCCCTACCTGGCCAAGATCAAGCCCTCCGGCACCCACACCATGCTGGATCTGGATCAGGCCGGCGGCGTGGGCGCGGTCATGCGGGAGCTGGACGGACTCATCGATCTGGATCAGATGACGGTCAACGGACGCACCCACCGCCAGAACGTGGCGGATGTGGTGGAGTACAACCCGGAGGTCATCCACCCGGTGGATCAGGCCTACAGCGACCACGGCTCCATTACCGTCCTCAAGGGCAACCTGGCCCCCGACGGCGCTGTCGTCAAGCAGTCCGCCGTGGCACCCCAGATGCGCAAGCACAGCGGCCCGGCCCACTGCTTTGAGTGTGAGGAGGACGCCGTCAAGGCCATCTACGGCGGCGGCATCCAGCACGGCGAGGTCATTGTCATCCGCAACGAGGGCCCCCAGGGCGGCCCGGGTATGCGGGAAATGCTCACCGCCACCGCCGCGCTGGTGGGCATGGGCTTTGCCGAGTCGGTGGCCCTGGTCACCGACGGGCGCTTCTCCGGCGCCACCCGCGGTCCCTGCATTGGCCACGTCTCTCCCGAGACCTCCCGCCGGGGCCCCATCGCGGCAGTCCGGGACGGCGATATCATTGAGATCGACATCGACGCCGGTACCCTCTCCGTCCGTCTCAGTGACGACGAGCTGGCCGCCCGTCTGGCCGCTCTTCCCCCCCACCAGCCCAAGGTCACCGAGGGGTATCTGTCCCGTTACGCCAAGCACGTGGAGCCTGCCGCCAAAGGCGCCATTCTGGACTAACGTCCGGGTTCTCACCTGTATCAAGGAAAGGAGGCGGTCTCCGTGTCACAGTCCCCCAGCCTGCGGGGTATCTCGGCCCCACAGCTCACCCCATTTCACACGGACGGCAGCGTCAACTACGAGGAATACACCAAACTCACCCAATTTATCACCAAGGCCGGTATCCGGGGCGTGTTCGTCTGCGGCACCTCGGGAGAATTCATCAACCTGACTCTGGAGGAGCGGAAAAAGCTGCTCACCGCAGCCATCAAAGGGGCCGCTGACGACACCTTTATCCTCTTCAACACCACCGCCATGGACAAGGCCGATATGGCCGACCTGTTTGCCTGGGCCAGAAGTGAGGGGGCTCACGCGGCCTCTGTCACCGCCCCCTACTACCACCCCTACGATGAGGCGGCCCTGGTCTCCTACTTCCAGGAGGCCTCCAAGCTGTCCGGCTCCCTGCCTCTCTACCTCTATAACATCCCCGGCATGACCCACAACCCCATCACCCCCCGGGTGGTGCAGCAGGTGTGCGACACCTGCCCCAACGTGGTGGGTCTGAAGGACAGCAGCATGGACTTCATCACCTTCCAGGAGTTTCAGTGTCTGGATCTGCCCCAGGGCTTTGAGCTGATCACCGGCAACGACGCCCAGGTACTGCCCGTCCTGCAGTCGGGCGGCGACGGCGGCATCGTGGCCATGGCCGCGGTATTCCCCGCCCTGTGCCAGCAGCTCTGGGATCACTACCAGGCCGGCCATCTGGACCAGGCCCGCCAGGTCCAGAAACAGCTGCTCCAGCTCCGGGGGCTGGTCCGCAAGGTCATGCCCATTATGTCCCACAAGAAGATGCTGGAGATGCAGGGCTTCCACATGGGTCCCCCCCGCTTCCCCTTCCGCGCCCTCACTCCTGAGGAGGAGGCTGTGGTGGAGAACGGCGTGCGGTCCATTCTGGGCGACTGCCTATGACCAGCTTTGGCTTTCGCTGGTACGGTCCATCGGATGCCATCACCCTGGACCACATCCGGGAGATTCCGCCGGTGACCGAGGTGGTGACCTCCCTCTACCACATCCCCGCCGGTGAGCTGTGGCCGGAGGAGGAGCTGCTGGAGCGCTACCGCCAGCTGGGGCGGGAGGGAATGTGGCAAAACCTGCGCTACTTCCTCCAGGCCGTGGTCCCTGAGGCCCAGCGGCTGGGCATCCGGCTGGCCATCCACCCCGACGACCCGCCGCTGCCGGTATTCGGCCTGCCCCGTATCGTCTCCACCCTGGAGGACCTGCTGGAGATCTGCCGTATCGTGGATCTGCCCGCCAACGGCGTGACCCTGTGTACAGGCTCCCTGGGCAGCAGTCCCCAAAACGATGTGTGCGCCATCGCTCAGGCGCTGTGCAGCCGGGGACAGGTCCCCTTCGTCCACGCCCGCAACGTGGCCCTGGACGGGCCTCAATCCTTCCATGAGAGCGGCCACATCAGCACCTCCGGCCGCATCGACATGGCCGCCCTCTTCCGCATTCTCCGGGAAAACGGGTTCGACGGCGTCATCCGCCCGGACCACGGCCGGATGGTGTGGGGCGAACAGGGCCGCCCCGGCTACGGCCTGTACGACCGGGCCATGGGGGGTGTGCTACCTGAACGGATTGTGGGAGGCCACCTGCAAACTTTTGTAATCCCACCGCAGACGCGGTAAAACGATATTTAAACTACACAGAAAAGAGGATGAATCACATGAAAAAAAGGAAAATCGCTGCTCTGACCCTTTCTCTTGCTCTTGCCCTTCCTCTGGCCGCCTGTGGACAGTCCGGCGGCGGCACCACGGAAACCAACTCCGGCGGCAGCTCTGCCGACAACTACCCCAGCAGCACCATTACCATTGTCTGCCCCTGGGATGCGGGCGGCACCTCCGACGGTCTGTGCCGTATCGTCTCTGAGATCGGCGCCGGCAGCGATTACTTCGGCGTGAACATGGTGGTACAGAACAGCGGCGGCGCCGGCGGCACCGTGGCTACCACCGAGTTCAAGAACACCGCCGGCGACGGCTACACCCTGTGCCAGGAAGCCATCGGCGTGTTTACCCTCCAGCCCTACGTCCGCGATGTGGACTACACCATCGATGACTTTATCCCTGTGGCCGCCCTGTCCAACGAGCCCATCATCATGATTGCCGGCAAGAACTCCGGCATCACCAGCATCGACGACCTGTTGGCCAAAGATACCGTGACCTATGGTTTCTCCGGCAGCGGCAGCCTGATGGAGCTCTCCCAGAAGCAGTTCTTCAGCATGACCGACGTGGAGGCCACCGGTATCTCCTATGACGGCAGCTCTCCCACCATCGCGGCCCTGCTGGGCGGCCACATTGACGTGTGCGTAGGCCACCCCGGCGAGGTCATGCAGTATGTGGAGTCCGGCGACGCTGTGGCTCTGGGCATCTTCAACGACGAGCGGGATCCCCGCGACAACCTGAAGGACATCCCCACCTTTAAGGAGATGGGCTATGACGTGACCATGAGCGTGTGGAAGTTCCTCATGGTGCCCGCCAGCACCCCCGACGAGATCGTGACCAAGATCACCGAGACCCTCAGCGCTATCACCGCCACCGACGAGTACAAGGAGTTCTGCGACGCCAACCAGCTGCTGCCCCTGACCATGACCACCGATGAGATGGTTCAGCGGATCAAGGACGAGGCTGCCGTCAACCAGGCTCTGCTTTCCGGTGAGTCCTGATTCCCGTGTTCCCCCCTCTTCCCGGATGAGCGGGCCCGGCCCGCTCGTCCGGGAAGGAATCCAGCAAAAGGAGAACTTCTATGAGCCAATATAAGAAAGATCTGATTTCTTCCTTTGTTTTTCTGATTTTTGGCGCGTTTGTGCTGATCTCCGTTCCACTGACCATTGATGATCCCGGCGTATCCGTCATGGGCCCCCGGGTCTTCCCCTATTTCATCGGAACCTGCATGGTACTCCTCAGTCTGGCCCTGCTGGCCATTACCCTGGTCAAGCATCGCAAGGCCGCAGGAAGCGACACCAAAACCACCTATACCACCGACGAGGAGCGTAAAACCGCTCTTCGGGATGAGCTTCGTGCCATTGCCCTGGCAGTCATTATTCTGGTCTATTCCGCCATATTTGAGTTCCTGGGCTATTTCCCCTCCACCCTCCTGGCCGCCACGGCCATTCTGCTGCTGTTCCGGGTCAAAAAGATCTGGGCCTACCCCATTGTCTATGCCGTGACTGTGGCCATTTGGGCCGGATTTACCTTCCTGCTGTCTGTCCGGCTGCCATAAAGGAGGTATGATTCTGTGTATTTGGAAGTTTTAAGCAGTCTCTTCACCCTGGAGAATCTGCTGTGGATCAATGTGGGCCTGGCAGGCGGTATCGTGGTGGGCGCGCTGCCCGGCCTGACCGGCACCATGGCCATGGCCCTGCTGCTCCCTCTGACCTACGGCCTGGCCTCCATCCCCGGCGTGATGCTGCTGCTGGGCGTGTACTGCGGCAGTATTTACGGCGGCTCCATCACCGCCATCCTCATCAACACCCCCGGTACCCCCGCGTCGGCCGCCACCTCTCTGGACGGCTATCCCATGGCACAGAAGGGCCACGGCCTGAAGGCCCTTCATGACGCACTGGCAGCCTCCACCATCGGCGGTCTGTTCAGCTGTATAGTTCTCATCTTCGCCGCGCCCCCCATCGCCAGCTTTGCCCTGCGCTTCGGGCCCTCGGAGTATTTTGCCCTCTCCCTCTTCGGTCTGACTATCATCGCCAGCGTAGGCGGCAAGTCTCAGATCAAGGGCCTGCTGATGGGCTTTGTGGGTCTGCTGATTTCCTGTATCGGTATCGATCCCATGGACGGCGTCAGCCGGTTCACCTTCGGCATCAACCGGATGGCCGGCGGCATCGACACCATTCCTGTGCTCATCGGCCTGTTTGCCATCACCGAAATCATGGCCAAAGCCCGGGACATGAACAAGGATACCGGCAAAGCAGTTAAAGTCGAAAAAGAAAAGGTCTCCTTCCTGGATGTCCTCAAATATAAAATGGTACTGCTCAAGTCCAGCATCCTGGGCGTGTTTATCGGCGCGGTGCCCGGCACCGGCGCGGCCATCTCCTCCTTCCTGGCCTACAACGAGGCCAAGCGCACCTCCAAGCACCCCGAGGAGTACGGCCACGGCTCCGAGGAGGCCGTGGTGGCTTCTGAAACCGCCAACAACGCCGTCACCGGCGCCACCCTCATCCCCCTGCTCACCCTGGGCATCCCCGGCGACACCAACACCGCCGTTCTGCTGGGCGCGCTCACCATGCAGGGCATCGCCGCCGGCCCCCAGCTCTTCACCCAGCACAGCGAATGGGTCTACACCATCATGCTGGGCCTCATCATCGTGAACATCTTCATGTACCTTCAGGGCCGGGCCTTCATCCGGGGCTTTGTCAACATCACCCGGGTTCCCACCAGCACCCTGGTGCCCATTCTGGTGGTCCTGTGCGTCATCGGCGCCTTTGCCATCGACTACTCCGCCTTTAACGCCATCTTCATGGTGGGCGTGGGCATCTTCGGGTACTTTATGATCAAGCTGGATATGCCCATGACCCCCATGGTCATCGGCCTGGTGCTGGGCAAGCTGTGCGAGTCCAACCTGCGCCGCGCCCTCATCGTGTCCAAGGGCAACTGGGGCACCTTCTTCACCTCTCCCATCAGCTGCTTCTTCATTCTGCTGTCTGTATTTATGCTGCTGTTCCCCTACGTTAAGAAGAAGCTGGCTGCCCGCAAGGCGGCGTAATAAGGAGGTCATCTCGTGCGCAGTGGAACCCTCATCCAACTCTGCGCGGGAAGATACTACCAGGGAAGCGGCGTCCTCTCTCATCTGGGGGAGGACGCCGCTTTACTTGGCACCCGTGTATGGATCCTGGCCGACCGGCAGGTGTGGCCCAAGGTGGAGCAGGCGGTCACCTCTGTTTTGACGGAGCATGGGATCACATGGCAGGTCCATCTCTTTTCCGGCGGCTGCTGCCCCGCCAATTACCGGGCAGCGGCGGAGGCCGGTCGGGCTTTTGGCGCGGACGCCGTCATCGGCGTGGGCGGCGGCCGGGCTCTTGACGCCGCCAAGATCGCCGCCGACCTGATGGAGGTGCGGGTCATTACCGTCCCCACCTCGGCGGCCACCTGTGCCGCCTCCGCCTGGCTGGCGGTGGAATACACCGACCAGGGGGCCTTTGTGGGCAACTACTGGTCCCGCTATCCCCCCTTTGCCGTGGTGGCCGACCTGGACATTCTGGTCCGGGACTGCCCGCCCAGATACAACATCATCGGCTTTGTGGATGCCATGGCCAAATACCCCGAGATCAGCTACAACATCCTCCACTCCGGCCAGTGGGAGCAGAACACCTTCTCCCACAGCGCCCGTCTGCTGGCCCGCAGCACCTATGACCTGCTGCTCTCCTCCGGCGGGGCGGTATATGAAGCCCTGGAGCAGGGCCGGGAGGACCCCATGACGGAGGACTGCATCTGTGCCGCCCTCCAGCTCACCGGACTGATCTCCGCCATGGCCTGCGGCGGCAAACAGGCCGCCATCAGCCACTCCCTGTACAGCTACTTCTGCACCTGCCGCCCGGAGATCCGCTCCCGGTTCCTCCACGGAGAGCTGGTGGGGGCCAGCCTGGTCTACCAGCTGGCTGTCAACGGCGCCCCCCGGACGGAGCAGGAGGCGCTGGACCGGTTCCTGCGGCGGTTTGAACTGCCCGCCTGTTTGGAGGAGCTGGGGTTGGCAGATACGCCGGAGGAGCAAAATTCTCTCTTTGCCTTTCTGGCGGAACATATGCCCATTGCCGATCCTCGGGAGCTGGAACGGCTGCGAACCCAGGCCACGCTGCTCTTCCACGGTCTGAAATAACCCAAACCCATCTGCATCAGTAAGGAGATCATCTATGAAGCTTGATTTTGAATACGGCCACGGCCTGATGAGCGCTGAGCTGCCCGACAACACCGACGTGTTTATCCCCGGCACCACCGTGCCCGACCCTGAGTGCCTGCCCCAGGACTGGGACAGCCTGTACAACGCCACCCTGGAGTCCATCCGCAACCCCATGGGTATGCCTTCTCTGAAGGAGCTGGCCGCTCCCGGCAAGACCGTGGTTTTCGTCATCCCCGACATCGTGAAGGGCGGCTGCCAGCCCACTTCCCACCGGAAGGTGTCCATCCGGGCCTGCCTGGATGAGCTGTACGCCGCCGGCGTGGAGAAGAAGGACATTCTGTTCATGTTCTCCAACGGCCTGCATCCCCGTGCCACCGTGTCTGAGATGAAGCAGATCCTGGGCGAGGAGTTGTTCAACGAGTTCTACTGGACGGGCCAGATCACCAGCCATGACTCCGAGGACTACGAGCACATGGTGGACCTGGGCGCCACCAAGCGGGGCGATCCCGTGCTGATGAACAAGTATGTC
>NZ_NFIL01000048.1:0-15661 GCF_002161755.1 Flavonifractor sp. An4
CTTTTGCATCTCCATCTCGGCTGGTGCTCGATTTTTCCCTCTGAAACGGCTGAAACCCTTGCCGCAGCAAGGGTTTCAGGGGTTGCATCTTTTTCAGCAACCTTAGTTGGTCCGAGTGGGGCGACTCGAACGCCCGGTCTCTTGAACCCAAATCAAGCGCGATACCACCTTCGCTACACCCGGATATGTGGTTTACCTGCATAACAGATATCATTATAATATATGCCGCCAAGGATTGCAAGTATCCAATCAAATATGTTATGATGCTCTTTGTAGGACTACAATAGATATTGGACAGAAGGATAAAAAAGGATGAAGGATAAGGCCTCATCGGTTATAGTTGGAGTTGCAGACAACAACTTGACGAGAGGGGGCCATATCCTTCATGAGCAAGAGTATAACACAGGACATGGCATATCGGCAATCCCTGATGAAGTACGCGGAGAAATACGGCGTCAGCCGTGCCAGTCGGAAGTATAACAAAAGCCGATCTTATATCTACTTCTGGCGGGCTCGCTGGGATGGTAGAGCAGAATCCCTGGTCTGCCAGTCCCGGCGGCCCCACAGCCATCCAAACCAGCATACAGAAGCAGAACTAAAACTGATCCGGGATATGCGCCGCCGCAATCCAAATCTGGGTATGGTGGAGCTGTGGCACCGGCTGCGGCAGCGCGGCTACACCCGCCGCCCGGAGAGCCTGTTCCGGGTCATGAAAAAGCTGGGACTGTTCCCACCGAAAGAGAAGAAACCGGCCTACAAGCCAAAGCCCTACCAGCAGATGACCTATCCAGGACAGCGTATCCAGGTGGATGTAAAGGTGGTCCCCCGCCGCTGCATCGCAGACCCTGAGCTGCGCCTATACCAATACACTGCTATTGACGAGTTCACACGCCTGCGCTTCCTGGCTGCCTACTCAGAGCAGTCCACCTTTTCCTCTGCCGATTTTCTGAAGAAGCTGTTCAAGTGGTTTGCCCGCCGTGGAATCCGCGTGGAATGCGTCCAGACGGATAACGGCTTTGAATTTACCAATCGTTTCTCCAACAGCAAGCGGGATCTCCCTACTCTGTTTGAGACCACTGCTGTCCAACTGGGTATTCGCCACAAACTCATCCGCCCCTATACGCCTCGCCACAACGGCAAAGTGGAGCGTAGTCACCGAGAGGATCAGAAACGCTTCTATTCCTGCCACAGCTTTTACTCCCTGGATGACTTCGCCAGACAGCTCGCTGCCCACAACCGCCGCTCTAACAACTTCCCTATGAGGCCCTTAAACTACTCTTCTCCTTCCCAGTTCGCCGTCCAATTTGTTTGACAAACCTACATTTTTTATCTTTTTTTACTTTAGGCAAAATACATACCAAGACTCCGTGTCCAAACACCTTTCTATCAATGGCGCATCAAAAGGAATGCAATCAGCAATGGAACACAGGCAACAGCCACCGTGCAGAGACTTAAAAAGCTGCTGCACCATGCACCCAACGCCGCACCACCAATGAAAAACAGAATGATTCCACCGTACTGTGCGGCCCGCAAAAGTTGATCCTTCTCCCCAGTACGGATAAACTGATACAGACGCTCCGTGCCGCTACGCAGATTACCGGTACACATGGTGGTAGCAAAGGCATTACCGCGGACCTTTCGGAAGCTCTCTACCTGTATGGCACATACAAATGAGACCATGATATTTGCCAGTGCATTCAACTGCTGCGGAAGAAAAGCCACCAGCGCCAACAGGATAATTTCCAAACAAACTGTGACCTGTCGCCAATGAACGACACGTGCTTCCTTCAATCGTTCTTTGATACACTCAGCGGCGATCACACCAGCTGCAAATGCCAGGATGGGCAGCAAATAATGTAGCACACCGCTCCAGTCCCCTTCCACTGCCCGCACACCTAACAAAACAATGTTACCTGTCTGTGCATTGGCAAATACGCCGCCCCTCATCAAATAGGTATAGGTATCCAGCAGGCCACCTGCTACCGCCAACAGCGCACCGATCCGAAATCGTTCCGATGTCTGCAACCCCTTGGCCGTCTCCATGTTCATGTTCCTCCGCTTTCGGGTTCATTGCTTTTAATGGGAAATGGCCGCCCACAGGCGGCCATTTCCCGTTTCAAATTCAGAAGGGCAAGTTCAGGCCGCCGGTCAGCTGCTGCATGGAAGAGGCAGAGTCGTTCTCCGCCGCACGCAGCGCCTCATTCACGGCTGCCACAATCATATCCTGCAGCATCTCCACATCCTCAGGATCTACCGCATCGGGGTCAATAGTAACACTCTCCAGCACGCGCTTGCCGGTCACAGTGGCGCTGACCGCACCACCGCCGGCTGCCGCAGTGTAGGTCTTAGTCTCCAGCTCCTGCTGCATCTTCATCATATCCTGCTGTATCTTCTGGACCTGCTTCATCATGTTCATGTTCATGCCGCCGCCCATGCCGCCAAATCCGCGGCTGTTAAATCCCTTTGCCATAGGTCGCAACTCCTTTATTCTTCAATAATAATGTTGTCAAACTGCTGGCCCATTGCCAACAGATCATCCAGATTATCATGCTCGGCTGGCTGTTGTGCCGCCGGAGCTGTTTTTGGCGGTGCACCCACCTTTACAGTACACCGTACAGCCCGGCCGGTCTGCGCAGCAGCCAGCTTTTCCAACGCTTCCAGCACTGCAGAAGTGCCCACCATGTTTTTGGTAAAATCCGTATCCACCCACAGCGTTAACACACTGTCTTCCAGCAGGCCCTGTACTGCGGACGGATTGCTGAGAAACGGATAGACTGCCGGGAACTTTCCCCGAAGCCCAGCCACCAGCCCTGGCCACAAATCACCAGATAACGCCGCCATAACCGGGGTATCGGCAGGCTTCTTCTCCACCCGAGAAACAGGCGCTGGGGCAGGCTCCGATTCTGCTTGATAAGCGATACGCTCCCCGGGTTCCTCTGGCAGCGGGGGGCGCTCCTCTTCCCAGGGTGGGGTATCTTTCTGACTACTCCGGCTATCCGGCACCTTTTTCTGCGGTACAGGCGGTACCGCACAGGCGGTAGGTATCCCACCTGCCAGTAGTTCCTCTACTCTGGACAGACGGGCATTGATTCCCGCCATACTCTCATCCAGCACCGGATCACAGAGACGGATCAGACAGAGCTCAGCATCTGTGCGGCGGTTGCCGCTGCGGGACAGGTCGGCAATGGTAGACTGGAGCACACCCAGCATCTGGGCCAGCCGGGGCGTTTGAAACAGATTGGACAGCCGCCGCATGGTATTCTCATCGTAGCCACCAGTCAGCAGTGCTGCTCCACCCTTGGGGGCCGTCTTTCGTACCAGAAGATCCCTTGTCAGGGCAGACAGCTCACCCAGCAGGCTCCCTACTTCCTTGCCGGCACCATACAGTCTGGCCAGGGTCTCCAGGGCAGCAGCGGTATCACCGGCTCCGATCTGCTCCATCAGGTGGGCTGTCTCCAGGTTCCCAGCCAACCCCAAGGCGTCCAGCACCTCCTGAACACCGATAGGGCCGTCCGGTATCGCGCACTGGTCTAGCAGGGACAGGGCGTCACGCAGTCCACCGTCCGCCAGCCGGGCCAGTAATTCCGCGCCCTCTCCTCTCAGCTCCAGACCCTCTTGGCGCGCCACATAGGCCAGCCGGGCAGCGATATCGCCGGGCAGAATGCGCTTGAAGGAGAACTGCTGACAGCGGGACTTGATGGTAGCCGGCACTTTATGCAGCTCCGTAGTGGCCAAAATAAACATCAGATGGGCAGGAGGCTCTTCCAGGATCTTCAGCAACGCGTTGAATGCCGCGGTAGAGAGCATATGGACCTCGTCCACAATGTACACCCGTTTCCGCACCGCCGCTGGAGTATATACCGCCTCATCCCGCAGGGCACGAACCTGGTCCACGCCGTTGTTGGAGGCCGCATCCAGCTCCAATACATCCAAAATAGAGCCGTTCTCAATGCCCAGGCAGGACGGGCACTGGTTGCAGGGGTTCCCGTTGACCGGGTGCTCACAGTTGACCGCCCGGGACAGGATTTTGGCACAGGTAGTCTTGCCTGTGCCTCTGGTACCTGTAAACAAATAGGCGTGAGAGAGTCGTCCGGTCTCCACCTGCCGCTTCAACGTATCGGTGATATGGGCCTGACCCACCACGTCGTCAAAGGTACGGGGCCGCCATTTTCGGTATAAAGCCTGATACACGCCGGTCACCTCGTCATAAAAGTGAAAAAGAGGGGCGGAGGATGCGGAAAGCCGCGTCGCTTCGCCCCTCCTTGTACATCCGGTTCATGGCAAGACCGCACACCGACCTTTGGAATCAGCGCTATGCCCGTTACCCTGGCAGCCGGCTCAGGAGCGGGAACCCCGCGGCACAGATCGCGGTCCGCTTAGTGCTGCTCGGTTCCCCGCCTGACACGGTTCACGGGGCGACCTTGCGCGGGACCGATCCATCATCACTACTTACCGGGGTCAGACGACACAACGCAGATCCGGGGGCCGGGATTCATCCCTGCTGTAGCGGGTTGCAGGTACAGGGCACCGCTAACTCCCCGACTAGTGCGGCCTTGCCTTGGACCGGACGCATCAGCGCCGTCCGCTGGAAGGCTGTATTTGATATCATACATCATTTCCGACCATTTATCAATATCACTTTTTAGTTTTTTTCAAAAACCTCTTTACAACCGGTTTAATTATGCTATAATACTGGAGTGTTGAGTAAACACACTTTAATAATATAGGCCTATAGCTCAGCTGGGAGCGCAAAGGGTTCGGTTTTCTGCCTCATCTATAATTTCATATTGCTTTATTCTTCTGTTCCCCTTTTGGAACTGTTGATTTGGGCCCATAGCTCAGCTGGGAGAGCACGCGGGCCAGTTATATGCCCCCTCTTTTGGGCCGGTGGCTCACATGGCTCCCATCCGGTTCACATCCCCTTTTATTAAAACTTCATACCATCATATATTTGGTCCGGTAACTCGCTTGGCAGTCAACCGTGACAGATATATGGGCCCATAGCTCAGCTGGGAGAGCGTTCGGTTCGCATCCGAGAGGTCGAGGGTTCGAATCCCTTTGGGTCCACCAAAGACAGGCTTGTTCGTGCAAGCCTGTCTTTTTTATGCCGTGATATATACCAAAGGCTGCTCACTTGTTCCCTGATCCTGGCACTCTGTTGCCATTGTGCGGAACTCCTCAAAGGAGACATTAAATTCAATCTCCAGTGTGTAATCTCGATAGACATAAACAGATTTGATAAACTGGGAAATAATCATCTTCTTGGCAGCAAAGTTACAGTTGTCATAGAGGTCAGCCCAGGTCTTTATCTTCTCATACTCTTTCCGCTCTACATCAGCGTTCGCAAGATGAATGTCCAGTTCTTCCCTCGCTGCCTCCACCGCGGCCTCAAGCTCTGTTACCTCGGCCTTCGCCTTGCTGACAAGTTCGTTCAGAAACTCCATATCAAACTTGCTCTGCCCGCGAATGACCTTGATTCCTTCGTTTTGGTAATCAACCAGTTCTCTTTGCTTTTCTGCTAACTGCACCGTTGCCAGATGGTGTCTTGCTTTTGCCAATTCGATGGCTTTCTGGTTCTGTTTCGCAACAATATCTTCCCCGGACGCGGCACTGATTTTAGAAAGCTGATAGCGCACGATCCGGTCTATAATCCCATCCAATTTCTTTACTCCATAGCCTGACTGTCCATCACATTCTCCCGGATGACGGACATTATAGTGACACTGATACCTGGCGCGAACATCATGGTAAATACTTCCGTCCTTTCGCACCCGGTTTCTGCCTCCAGTGGTTAAAGTCAGCCGATTTTTACAATGGCCGCAAAAAATATTCCCTACCAGGAGAGATTGTCCTTTCAGGTTCAATGGGGTTTCTGCATGGTGTGTCGTTCTGTCAGACATGATTTTCTGTGCCCGGTCAAAGGTCTCCTGGTCTATAATCTGTAATTCTGGAATAAATGCCGACTGTGCATCCCCATTCCGTATTACTCCCGTATAGATAGGGTTCTTAATGATACGGTTGATGGAGGTATTCGGAAAGTTCTTTCCGTTAGGCTTGCGGATTTTCTTTTCTTCCAGATATCGGGAAAGACGCTGGGCACCATATCCCTCGTTCACATACTTGTGAAAAATCAGTTGAATGATTTTCGCGGCATCTTCGTCTACCGCCAAATCAAAGACTTCTTTGTTCCGCTTATTGGTACGGCCTCGCTTATCCAGGCGATAGCCATACGCAATAGAGCCGCCTGTATAAAAGCCGCTCTCTGTAAGCTGCTCCAGCCGGGTCTTGGTGCGTACAGAAGTCTTGATACTCTCACCCGACGCTTGCCAGTAGCGTATGTAGTTCAACAGCTTATCTACATGATTGTCAAACCGCTGCTGTCCCTCTGTTGCACTCCAAACTTCAATTCCATTTCGCACAAACCACTCAACAATGAACGGAGTTTCATCATCCTTGCGGCCCAGGCGGTCAAACATATAGACCAAAAGAATATCAAACTTTCCCTCTACCGCGTCACGCTGAAGCTCCTGGATGGCGTCTCTTTCTTTTGCAGATTTCTTAAAGCCGGAAACGCCTTTCTCGTACACTTCCTTTTCAAGTTTCCAATTAGGGTGTTCTGCAATAAAAGCCCGGCAAAACTCTCTCTGCATAGGAATGTCGTTTTTCTCAACCTGTCCTACCGTAGATACACGATAAAGGCAATCGACTCGCACTACATTTTCCATAACATACACCTCATTCGCTATGGGAACAGTGTATGTATCCTTGTTTTCTCTATTTCTCTATCTATTTGTCAAGGTACACTTCACACTATTATTATAGCATTTTTTAGTCGTTTTTGCAAGAAATAGAGTATTTTTTGTCAAGAAAGTTCTGATTTACAAGGGTGCCTTTCACCTTGTCCATTACACCGGGGACAGGCTTTTCTGCATACCGCATAATTACAGTGCAGCCATCAATCGTGATTACTTCACTCGGAAATTGTTTTGTCTCCAAAGGTTTCATATTCTTCTCCCATCTTTTGCGTCTCACGGTGAGACGCAAAAAGCCATATCATTCGGAGTGTCCATTGATAGGTGCAAGTAAGGATAGACAAGCCAGCGGCGGGTGGCAACCGCTCCATAGGCAATAAACCTCCCCCCATTCCCGTGGGCGGGGCGTCCTACGCTGTGACGCATAGCCGACGCAAGTAGCATGATCCCGTATTTGTGTCATGGCCTGCGGCTTTGCCAAACCGTGTTACGCTGCTGGTGTGGATCGCTCCTTTCTGCCGGAGCTGTCACCTCCTTTCCCGGCAGAAGATCCCGGCGCACCCAGCGTTTGGCTCAACAGAATACGGCAAGTAACTGGCTCGTCCTATTCAGTTGTCAGAAAGATCGAAGGAATAAAACTCGTCCTTCACTTACCGCCGTTTTTGGTTCCGTTCTGCACCCACCTTTCCAAAAATTTTTTTAGAATTTTTTTGGCTGCCAATATTCTCTTGGATATATTCTGGTGTTTGACCTTCTCTTGCGCCGCAATTTCCTTTATGGTCAGGCCCTCCACACAGTAGAGCCAAAGACGGCGGCGTTGAGGCGCAGTCAGGCAGGCATCCAGGCCCTCGGCCAACAGGCGGCATAGGCGGGCCCGCTCCTCCTGGTCGTATTGATCCATGACTTCCGTTTCGGCAGAGAGCACCGCAAAGGATAGTTCAGCCAGTCCTTCCAGTGAAATTGTCCGGTTACTGTGCCGGTGATCCGCTTTCTCAATCGCGTGGTAGTTTTCATCAGACCAGCGTTTCCATTTTTCAAACTCCTCCGCACTGGAGAAGTCGGCACGGGTCAGGCGGATATGTATTCCGGTGGCGCTTTTGCATACGATGGCGTCCGGGTCCTTCTTATTCAGAGCATAGTCACTATTGCGGTCAAACATATTGGCTCCTCCTTTAATTTTCGTTGATTCGTGGATGGTCAACGAAAATCGGGAGGAGAGCGGCAGGAATATCTTTTTCCGCCAAAATGCAAAAATTTTTCTAAGTTTTCAATGGTTTTTCCGGGCCGGGATAGGTCAGTGTAAAAATCATATCCATACCTCGACACTTCATCCCAATATCTTCCAGAATTTTCTGGGGGATACTCGGATAACTTGTCGAGAAATAAATGAGGCGCAGACAACCGGTTGGTTGTCTGCGCCTTTGTTACGGCATATATGTAATTAGGCGGCGATTTGCCTGTGTGATGAATTAGGTTAAAAGGGATTGCACTTCATTTCTATCCCTCAATTCCTTAGTTATCTAATATCCCTCTTTGCCAATTTGGCAGCAGTAGCAATTACACCAAAAAGGAAAAAGTACACGAACATTACCCGAGGATAGAACCATATATATTCCAGCATACCAATTCCTGAAATAGCGCAGAGCGCGCCTACACCAGCAGCCAAAATATTCCTAGCTTCTTTATTGGTGCTAGAGTAGAACGTCTTTACACCTATTTTGAGCTGATATATCACCGATGCAAGAAAAGTAATTACTCCCCCAAAACCTAGCTCAACCCATATTTGAAGATAATGATTATGAGTATGGATAGGGTAATTCCCATCAAACATAGGCGGATAATGTTGGAATACCTCCGTCATAACGTCAGTGCCAAGCCCTATACCTCGCATACCATAGTCGCGGATAAGATAGACAGTTTCTTCATAAATGCTAAAACGGTACTGAAGTGAGCTATCTTCAAAATTTCCAATCGTAAGAATACGATTCATTATACTTTCAGGCAGTAAAGGTAGCGCAAGCAATCCCACCAAAAAGAAAATAGGCAGAAATCTCCAATTCATCATTGCCAGAAATATCATTACCGCCATGCCAAGTCCAACCCAACCAGTACGAAAGTAAGTAAGGCCAATAGCGATAAAACAAATTGCCATAGAAATAAACACTAGAGTTCTGCCTATCCATGTCTTGGAATTAAGTAGCAATGCCAATGTAAAGGGCATAAGCATAACCAGTATTTCTCCAAAGGCATTTGGGTTATCAAAAAAGGAATATACTCGTCCAGGCATCCCAGGGTTGAGTGCCATATCTTGTTGTGAAGGATTGACCTCAACTCCCTGCCAGCCCTGATAACAACCATAAAGGGAGGCGATCACTAGCCCAATCAAAACGATAATTAGCATAAGCTGAAGCTGTTTTGTACTTTGGATTGTATTAACTAACATGATAGTAACAAGAAAAGCTATCACATAGAAAACTAAGAATCGTAATGAAAGGCTGTTTTTGAGCCCCTGCATAAAACCGTTAGTAAAATCTGTTCCTAAACTACTAAAAAAACCATATAAAACTAATCCCATAAATAACAAAAAATAGGGACCTAATGTAGCGAGTTCTAACCGACAATCTGGCCTTGCCATCGAGCCTACAAGAAACAGTAGCAGAATTAAAATCATGATACATAGGGCATAGAGGTTATTCCAGTTTCTATGAGGAACAATGAGCATAACAAGCATGAAAATGCCCAGCAAAAGATAACTTGAGGCTCCTATTGCTGAAACCACACGGAAGGTAATACTATTGCGAAAATAATTGCTTCCAATCTTGTAAATTCTTTGAACAAACGTTATTGGCAAATTAACAATCAATATAAGGACATGATAGGTAATGCTGCTAGACAAGCGTTTTGGAAGAATCCCTTCACGCCATACTAATTGACAGAACCAGCTTCCAGTTATGTTACGGCTCAACGCAAGGCCAAATTGTACAAATATTTTCCTCAATACACTATCTTTCCAAATGCTACACAATAAACTCCAACAGGTAATAAAGAAGCACCCTATGACACTATTTTGTATAATTTTCATAATGAGACTCCACTTGGATCAGATCTTTAGACACAATCAAAACCAATTTTGGAGAAAAACCTTCCTGGCCGGAAGATAGCTTCGCCTTGGCTTCCTCATACCGCATTATCCTTTTTTTTGCGAACAATTCTAAATATTCCAATGAACATAAACAGCATACTACAAGCCCAGCAGACTCCAGCAAGTCCAACCCGTAAAGAACATTCTTCCGTCAACATTGGATGATTATCTGGAACAGTAATAAGCCCAAATAAATACTTAAATGTCAGGATTAAAAATATCAGTTGTACAACAAAAAATAATAGGTTCAGGTTATGAGAACGAATAAAGAGCACTAATAACGCAATAAAAGATAGTATTGCTACGACAGTAAAACCGACGAGGAGGAATAGTGGCACCTCGGCTTCAAATGCAATCATAAAAATACTCCTTTCGTTTATTTACCAAATCATATAATATTCATACAGAATAAGTAATCTATTGTATATTTACTGCTTGTACCACTTTATCAAATAAATTAGGTTAACGAGCAGAAAAACAGACCAATGAGTAACTACAAGAAACGATATCGTCTCAACTGCGTAGTTTGCATCGTTCAGAACCATGAAAAAGGCTGTGGGAAACAACAGCAAAAGTACGATACCTGTTGCGATAAAACTCGTTGCTAAAATGCCGGTTTGATATTCATCATACTTCTTTTTCCGAATCAGCGACAACACAAGTATGCAGAGTGTGACAAGCAGATAAATATAGCCGATATACTTGAGATTGCCTTGTCTCAAAAATACAGTCCAGCCATTCCAAAATGCACTGCTCAATGACTGTCTGTGATCAAGCATGCCTAGAAATTCATCGTGGCCGCTTGTAATGATGAATATTGCTGCATAGAAAACAGATATGATAGTGATGACGGCAGCATTGATATACGGATTTTGCAGTAGCTTCATTTTCTTTTCCCCCCTTCAAAATCAAATAATTCTTCTATACTTAAATCAAAGAGTTTCGCAAGATCATACGCCAACCAAATAGAAGGATCAAATTTTCCTGTTTCAATGGCGTTGATTGCTTGCCGAGAAACCCCTACCTTTTCCCCTACTTCTTTTTGTGTCAGCCTTTTGGTCTCACGCATTTCTTTCAGTCTGTTTTTCAAAAAAGTGCCTCCTCGTATGTCAAGCCAACCTGACACAATAGTTATACAGTAAATTGTATGTCGTGTCAAGTAAACCTTACTTCAACCACATATAAATAGGTAAGTCTTGGTTATTTGCTACAAAGATTGAAATCCCCACACAGGCTTTCGGCGCATCCATGGAAACTATGTTTAAGATTGTGAAAGTGCTGGAATTCCGGTATTCAAATTATATGAAGATTAAAAAAACTCACGGTGAGACCTCATTCCGACAGGAATTGCGTCTCACCGTGAGATTTATTTTATTCCCCGTAATACAAGGGGCGCCCAATGGAGGTAAAGCCCTCCAGGCCGGTGATAATGGAATGGCGTCTCTGGATGGCTCATTGGAAAAGAAGATCCCAAACGGAGAGGCCAGAAGTGCCGCAATCAAGGCCATGACTGCCAGCGCCGCTACCAAAACCACGCCGCCTACCAAAGATACCAACGCACTGACAAGTGCTGCCACCGCTTTTGTCACTGCAACAGCGGCCTTTCTGGAAAGTTCCGCGGCAGCCTTAGCCGTCTGCTTGGATTTTTGCAGCATACTCCGCTGGGCGGCGGTCTGTGCCTTCCGGCGAGCACGCTCCATTACTTGCTTGGCTGCGGGCGTCCCTGCGGTCTTTCGGGCAGTTGTTTTGACCGCATTCGTTGATACCTGGGCGGATTTGTCCATAGCTTTTCGTGTCTTGGGTGTAAACGCCCCACCGAACGGCTTTTCTTTTGGCCCGGAGGAGCGCCGGGGGCGCTCCTTGATGGATGGATTGATGGATTGATTTCCGGGAGAGCGTTCCTTTTTTGTGGTGTATGTATTTTGGGGAGTACCGCCATAATGAGGGACTTCCCGGAATTGGCCGTTCTTTGGATGATCGGTTCTGACGGAGCGTTCCAACTTCTCCATGGTCTGTTGTTTCATCTGGGTCTCCGGGGTAAGCTGTGATCCATTGTGTAAGCTGTCCGGGGTATTGGGATAAATGGTTTTCCCATCTCTCAATGTATCATTGGCAGATGGGACCATATCTGTTCTCTCCTTGGGATGGCGGCCGCTTTCTTTGATTTGTTCCTTCCGGACCTTGGGACGGTGCGCCGGGTACAGCAGTCGATCAACTGCCTTTTCGGCTCGGTATCCCACTTCTTCCACAGCGTCCATCCCCGCCTGAACACTCTGTTCAGCCGCCTGGGTGTCAGGTGTTGCGGTGCTGCTATTGTCCCGTTGACGCTCCACCAGCCTACGGCGAAATTTGGCGGTTATTTGCCGCAGGGGGCCTTTTGGTTTCCACTCTTTGCCAGTGCGCTTGATTTTATTATCAGAACTACGTTCTTTTAACTTAGGCATGATCCACCCCTTTCTTTTGGACTATTCAATGTTGCTAGACGATATCTCGGATATTTTTCATTTTTGTTATGGTTGGTTGCTCCCTTTGAATAAAGAAAAGAGTGATTGTGGAAGTCACTCTTTTCCTGTTAGTTTATCTTGCCCTATCGCCTACAATTCTGGTCAAGTATTAAATGCTTTTGTATTATCCTTTGCATCATTTAACTGGATATGTTATAATTTGTAACCTAATAGTTAATCATTCAAAACCTAATCTACTGTATAGAAAGGATTATATTTAATGAAATTCGAGATGATAAATTCATTTGGTCACCCAGTTCAGTTTATGGATTATTTTCTTTTTTTTACATTTGTTTTAATGCTCTATAACTGCATCTGTATGCTTATGGTGTTTGGGAAACGACAAACAAAAACTGGTTGTCCAGTTCGTCTATTTGTGAATTCAACCATTGTTTTTTTACTTCATTTGCTTATTTGTGGTTATGCTTGGCAGTATTCCATGTGGATAGAGGCAGAACCATGTACTGATATTATTGCACAGATTGGAGTTATGACTTGGCTGTTTGTAACGCCAATTCTATACTTCATTATCATAGTCGCTTTTGCCGTTTTGTGTATTTATTTATTTATCGAATGGAGAAAACTCGATAAATTATAAATAAGTACATATTATTCCATATTAACTCGCAGTCAACAGGACGAGGTTCTTTTAGTCCTTTATTTCGTCTCACGATGATATCTGGCTTTATCTTTGTCCAGCACCTCCGCAATACCCGCCATGAGATAATCGGCACAGGGTAGCGCAATAGAGTTGCCTAGGGCACGATACCGTTGAGTGGAGCTGATGGGCTTGCCGTCTGCGCCGTACTCCGTCCAACCCTCCGGCAATCCCATCATGCGCTCGGTCTCCCGTTCCGTAGGGAAACGGATGCACCCCCCAAAAGGATCATCCTCAAACCAGAAGGCAAAGGGCGTGACCACCCCAGCTAAAACAGTGGGAAAAGGGTCAGTTGGAAACCCAAAGCTGTCTCGGAATTGGACGTGTTCCTGCTTTTTGGATGCCCCCCGCATACGGAACAGTTGAAAGGGTCGGAGGATGGGTAAGCGCCCCCCTGTTTCAAGAAAAGGGCCTCGATTTCCGGCGGAGGCGGACAACCCGCCCGCTGGGCCAGTTTCAGAAAGTAGGAACATTGGGCGGGGCTTAAACAGTATTTCGTGAGCACGCTGCCCTCCAAAATCTGCCACGAGAAAGATACGCTGCCGTCGTGCCAGGCGGGGGCTTGCCCAATATTGGGCGTCCATAAGCCGCCAGGCCAGATCGGGACATCTCCCTCGCACCATTCCGGCATTTGCCCATCGACCAGAGGGAGGAACTGAAAACGGGGCGTCTTGGAAGGATCGGAGCACGGCCAGAAAATCCAGCCGGTCATTTGATGAAAGAGCTCCCATGACGTTTTCCCAAAGAGCGATAATTGGAAATTGACCTCCAGTGGCACACCTCATTTCTTTGATAATTCGGATTGCATGATGAAACAAACTTGATTTGGCTCCAGCCAAACCGGAACGGTCTCCGATTTGAGACAAGTTTTGGCACGGGGAGCCAAAGGTAAGAATGTGGACGGCGGGGATCTGCCCGCCGTCCATCTTTGTTATATCCCCCAAGTGCTCCATCTCCGGGAAATGCCGCCGGGTGATGGAGATGGGGGCTTTTTCAATTTCGCTGGCCCAGAGCGGCACGATCCCGTGACGGCTGGCCGCCAGTGGAAATACTCCAATCCCGTCAAACAAACTGCCCAGGGTCAGCGGCGGCTCGTTTTGCGTCTCACGGTGAGACGTGATTTCCAGCGCCATATCAGTTTTCTCCCGGTGTGGTGGACATGAGCCGATAGAGCTCGGTATCCTTGGGAATGGAGTTGTTGAATGGGACCAGGGAGCCGCCCATCTTCAACAGGCCGTGTCCGGGCTCCGCATTGGTGATGTAGCCCATCTGTGTATCGGAGATATGAAGGAGCTTGCCCAGCTCCGCCCGGTCGGTGGCCGCCTGATTGAACAGCAGGAGAAATTCAGAGTTTGCCAGCATGAGCCGGGCCGTTTCGGACTTTAAGCACTCCTCCACATTCTGGGTCGCCGCCGTCATAATGCCTGCGTACTTTCTGAACCGTTTCCAGGCGCGGTACAGAAACTCGCCGGAATAATGGTACTTGAAATACAGATACACTTCGTCCAGGAACACCCAGGTGTAAAGGGAACCGTCCGGCCTGCGTTCCAGCGGCGGCAAGTCTTTATAGGGGTTATCTCTCATGCGTTCCCTCCATTTTGCTTTCCGTTGCCGTTCTCCCCGAAAAGGTTTCTTGCCCCATGCCTGCGGCGTGTTCCCAACAGGGGCCCCCGCAAAGTCGTCAGACTTTGTGGGGAGAGGAGCCGCAGCGGAGCGAGTGAGCTTTCGCCCTCTGGCGGAAGCGAATGATACGCAGCTTGCGGCGACGAGGCACGCTCCCCGCAACTTCGGGACAACTTGTCCCGAAGTGACCTCTGGACAAAGTGTCCAGAAGCTGGCTCCTTGCAGTGCTTCCCCAGCCGGGGTATTCCTTTTTGGACGGTCATTCTGTTTTCAAGGTGCTGTCCATCGATGAACTACCCTAAGTCTACACCTAAATGACCGCCCGTCCCGTATATCCGAAAGGTAGGAAATCGGCTTAAAAAACAGGCTATTTCCGTGCTCTCGGAATTATGGTAAAATAAACATAAAAATTGGCTTTCAAGCCATAGGAGGACAATAATCTATGAAAATCGGAATTTTATGTGCGGGTGACGAAGAACTCGCCCCATTTTTGCCCTTGATAAGCAACTGTAAGATAACGGAAAAAGCTATGCTGAAATTCCATGCTGGACAGATTGATAGTGTAGAAGTTGTCGCCCTGTTTTCCGGCGTGTGCAAAGTAAATGCCGCCATAGCCGCTCAGCTTTTGATAGATGTATTTTGCGTGGATATAATTATCAATTCAGGGACAGCGGGCGGTATGGAGCCAGAACTTGAAATATTCGATACAGTTATCTCCACAGAAGTTTGTTACCACGATGTACACCGCCCAGATCAATGCGCTCCAGGCTCAGCTGGCCCAGCAGGCGGTCTTCAACGCTACCATCAACGGCACTGTGACCTGTATGCAGGGCCAGCTGTCCGCAATCACCAAGACTGTGGTGCCCAACACCAGCGTGTGCCCCGGTTGGGGATCCGTCAACGTGACCCCGGCGACTACCACCACTACTACTCCCGCCGCCTGAAGGGCGGTTCCGGTCTCGGCGTTCGCCCTGACAGCAGA
>NZ_NFIL01000049.1:0-15654 GCF_002161755.1 Flavonifractor sp. An4
CCCCATTTGTCCATACCTCCTTTGTGAAGTCATCGTGGGAATGAGGTTTGATCCCACACTGTCCGCTCCACACTCCCGGCGGGGAAACCGCCGCAGACAGCAGGAGGTCTGACTGTAAATAAGGTTATAGAAGATACAGGGCATGATAATGCAACGGCCCGTGGCGCTTATCCCCCGCTCCCGCCCGCCGCGGCACACAAACGAGGACAGGGAGGAGAAAAAGTGGACACCAGAGAACCGCTGCGGCACAAGGGTTTGCCGTGTTTCTGTCCAATTTTCCCTTTTTTTCGTAAAAAATCAATAAGGATGAATAAAACATTGTAAAGAAAATATTTGTAGAGGAAAAAGCGGAAAAGTGGACAGGATGCAGACAAGATAAAGAGGGATAAGGAACAATTCAACGGCTGACAGACAGGTTGTAGTAACTGAAAGCGGATATATCGTGAAATGCGGTATATCCGCTTTGTTACGCGATAGAACGCTGTTTTTGAGGGATTGAATATAAAACCCTTATCTCTCCATTTTCGCGCCCGCAAAGCCGCATAAATCAAGGCTTTTTTAACCCCTAAATGACCACACGACACTCATGATAGATAGAGGGCGCAAGCGGTCTTTCCGTTTGCGCCCTCTTGTCTGCCTGTGAGCAAAGGCGGGAAAAGCCGTCAAGGGCGCGAAGCGTTTATCTTGACCCTTGACGGCTTTTCTTGGCTTTGCTATTTCCCTAAAAGGTCAAGAAAAGTTTGTCGATATGGCGGCATTTACATTTCTCCAAGAGAATATGAAAAAGCCGATAACCGCATTTTCATCTGCGTATTATCGGCTCTGCGTCTGTGCGTCTGGCTCTTTGATAACTGTGGTATTCAGATGTTTTACATTGATTAAAGTCTCTTGTCTACACTTAGGACAGAACAGCGGAAAATATTTTAGTTCTGTGTCCCCACGGATTTTCAGCCTTGTCTTATTTCCGCAAACAGGGCAGCGCAACCATTCTGAAATCACATTTTCCATATCAGTTATCCTCCCTGTCGTAATACTGATTTTTAGGGAGTGTCTTTGTGAGAATAAAAGAATAAGTAATAGTAATTGCAAACAGTACCAACTGGAAGATGATACGCTTTTCTATCGTCAATCCTACCACATTTGCAAAAACACTTGTGATGTTAATTGCGGAGTGCGTAATTATACAAGGGAACAAACTACCGCCACGATAATAAAGAATGACAAACAGAAAACCAATCGCAATCGCCCCTGTAACTTGAAGTAAGTTTTCTGCTATTCCCGCACCACTGCCATTTACCAAGTTTAATAAATGTCCCAAACCAAATGTAACACTTGAAATGATAATTGCCGTTTTTACATTGTCTTTTGCTATCGCTTTGAAAAGCAGTCCTCTAAAAATAACTTCTTCTAAAAATCCAACCCAAAGCATACAGGCAATATAGCAGACAGTTCCTGCCAAGTTCAAATTAAACGCCGCTCCGTTCCAAAAATTTCTTGTGGCTAAAATTATCAAGGGAATATAGAACAGAAAGCGGCTGGCAGATATAGGAGATTTGCAAAGCCCATATCGTTTTAGTAAGTTATTTTTTCGAATAAAAACCAAGAGGATCACGGACTGTAATATAGAAAAAATTGCACTTGCAGAATATTCAACCCCTATTTTTTCATTTAGTGGATTGGCTAAAGATTGCAGCACACAATAAATCACAATCCACACAATCGCAAAAGTCAGTTCGTTTTTTTCGTATAGTTTTCTCATTTTGTTTCCTCCTGTGTTGCTAATATTGCCCCTCTGTAAGCCCGTTCTAAATGAGATTTTATGAGTTCTTCATCATACTCCAAAGAATTGTTGGCTATGATACTCGCATATCCGTGAGCAAATAAAAAAACTGTCAAAAAAATTTCTTTCACTTGCTCTATACTTCCTCCGACTGCTCCTTGCATTGCCAAAAGAACAGGCGCAAGTTCTTCGGCATCTATCATTTCAAGCAAAGTCGTTCCATTAAAAAAGTTCGATTGAAAAAGGAAGCGGAACAAATGCGGTTCTTCAATCGCAAAGCGGATATAATTCAACCCAATTCCAAGCATAACGCCTTTCTGCGGGCTTTCAATATTCATTAGATATTCTGTATGATAGTCGTCTGCTTTTGCATAAGCCGCTTTTTTCAATTCTTCAATCGTTGCAAAATGGTACATGACTGGCTGTGTGGAGCAGTTCAGTTTCTTTGCAACAGTTCTTGCATTGATGTTTTCCGCTCCTGCTTCACGGGCTATCTCAAAAGCAGCGTCAATAACCATATCTTTTGTTACTTTTACTTTTGGTGGCATAAGTACTTTCCTTTCAAAAAATTATTGATGTTATATAACAATGATTATATATAAAAACTCAATGAATGTCAATAGAGTTAGGAACATTCTGTGGAGTGTTTTGAATAGGCTTTTCTGAAGTTTTTTCAAAAACTTTCTCAAAACTTTGGCAAAATCGCAAAGTGCGGTGTTGTATATAGTGAGGGACAAAGTGCAACAAAACCTATGGAGAAAAAAGGCATTATTTCTGACCGGTGCGAACTGAACCGGCAGATCAAGGCCGACAATACTCTGCTCCGGGAACTGAGAGAGCAGGTCAGAAAGCTGGCACAGTCAGTTAAAAACACCCTCCCGGCGCTTGCGAAGGCTATGGAAGATCTGCGTAAAAATCTGCTGCTGTTCTGCTATCAGCTGGGGTATCTCCGCAAAGGTAAGGAACGCCTGAGTGCTTCGCTGGATACACTGCGTCCCGCACTCACGCAGTACAATCAGCTGGCAAAGAACATCCGGGATAAGACGAAAGAACGCCGAAACCTGCTCTTCGAGAAAAAGGCGCTCTCTACTGTCCATGTGTTCCAACACAGGGAGTTGACGGCGAAGATTGCGGTACTGACAGAGGATTTGGAGGAACTGCGTTCTGAAAAAAATCTGCTTCTGGCCTCTCTGGAATATACCGAAGAAAATGCCACCGAAAAATTCCAAAAGGACATTATTGCTATGGAACAAAAACTGAAACGGCTGGAAGAACAGGAACAGAAATATTCCGCCGAACTGAACGTTGCCCTGAATGAGTATGCCGGGCTTCGAGAACAGGCCCAGGGCGTTGATCCAGTGCAGCTCTACGAGGCAAGGCAGGCCATCCGCCCCAAACTGGAACAGAATGTTATGTGTCATTTACAGAAAGTCTATGGGGAGAGGTATAGCCACATGATGATGGAACGCAGTAAACGCAATGTAGCCTTGCGTTTGCATGAGGCTGATGAGCACGGCCGTTGTCGAAAAACTACTCTCCAGAGGTCGAACAAGCAGGTGCACCATGATGAGGGAGAGAGATAAAAACTAATCGGAAAATATAGTCAATATTTTGCTGTGAAGCTTACACAGCATGTGGTATTATGCTATAGCTTGTGCTATAATATATCATGTGTTAGTGTAAAATCAAATAAGGAGATATGGTTATGGATATTTCTGAAGTTATAAAGAATATACGTTCCGAACTGAACTTATCTCAGGAAGGATTGGCGAGAGAATTGCATATGGGTTTTACTTCTGTGAACAGATGGGAAAACCATAAATCGAAACCAAATCAGATTGCAAGACACGCTTTGGCAGAACTTTGTAGAAAAAACAATTTGGATCAAAAGTTGATAGAGTCTTTAGAAGCAAATAGCTGAATGAAAGGTGTCTCAATATGAAGAACGAGAAGCAAATTGAGCTGAGTTTTATTGAAAAACTCAAAGAGTTAAAATATATATATCGGGAAGATATTAAGGATAAAGCCTCTTTGGAGGAAAATTTCAGAAAGCATTTTCAGGAGCTTAATAGAGTTAGATTAAGTGATTCTGAATTTGCAAGATTAAAGGAAAGTATCATTACGCCGGATGTGTTTTCAGCAGCAAAAATTCTGAGAGAAACAAACACATTCAAAAGAGATGATGATACACCTTTACAGTACGCCCTTGTCAATACGAATGACTGGTGTAAAAACGAGTATGAAGTAATTAATCAGCTTCGTATTAACACAGAAAACAGTCACCATAGATATGATGTGATTATTCTAATCAACGGCATTCCCGTTGTGCAAGTTGAATTAAAATCACTGCAAATTACTCCCAAAAGAGCAATGGAGCAGATTGTGAATTATAAAAATGATCCGGGGAATGGATATACTAATTCCCTGCTCTGTTTCATGCAGCTTTTTATTATCAGCAATGGAAGTAATACCTACTATTTTGCCAATAACAACAAAGAGCATTTTGCGTTTGATGCTGATGAACGCTTTTTACCCGTATATCAATTTGCTGATAAGGATAATAAAAAAATTACTCATTTGCATGATTTTTCTGAGGCTGTGCTGCGTAAGTGCGCTTTGGGTGAACTGATTAGCAAATATATGGTCTTAGTGGCGAGCGAACAGAAAATGATGATTATGAGACCATATCAAATTTATGCGGTTAAAGCCATTATGGATTGCATTGAGCAAAACAGAGGAAACGGCTATATTTGGCATACAACGGGAAGCGGTAAAACTCTCACATCTTTCAAGGCGTCCACCTTGCTAAAGGATAATCGCAACATAGCAAAATGTCTTTTTGTGGTGGACAGAAAGGATCTTGACCGACAGACCAGAGAGGAATTCAATAAGTTTCAAGAGGGATGCGTGGAAGAAAACACCAATACTGAAACTTTGGTAAAAAGACTTGTGTCGGAGGACTATCGAGATAAAGTCATTGTAACGACCATTCAAAAGTTGGGATTGGCGCTTGATAATGATAGTAAACGAACCAAAGAGAAAAAGAAAAAGGGCGAATTAACATACAAAGAAAGATTAGCTCCGCTGAAAGACAAAAGGATCGCAATCATCTTTGATGAATGCCATCGTTCGCAGTTTGGAGAAAACCACAAAGCAATCAAAAACTTCTTCCCAAAGGCTCAGCTGTTTGGGTTTACTGGCACGCCTATTTTTGAAGAGAACGCAACTTACAAGCAAATTGATGGAACCATCGGTTCTTATACCACCACAAAGGATATTTTTGAGAAAGAGCTGCACGCATACACGATCACCCATGCGATTGATGATAGAAATGTATTACGATTCCACATTGATTATTTAGGCGTAAGCGGTGATGAACAAGCATCAAAAATGAATGAGACGCAGCGCAAAAAGGCAGTCATTCAACAGATTCTGGCAAAGCATGATGCTGTGACGAACAACAGAAGATACAACGCTATCTTGGCCACAGCATCTATCAATGACGCCATTGAGTATTACGACTTGTTCAAAGAAGCTCAACAAAATTGTATTGATGCTGCTGACAGTGAGTTCATGCCATTAAATATCGCTTGTGTATTTTCTCCACCGGCGGAAGGGAATAAGGATGTTCAACAGATTCAAGAGGATCTTCCCCAGGAAAAAGAAGACAATAAAAAAGAGCCTGACAAAAAGAAACAGGCATTGATGGGGATTATCAAAGAATATAACGAACAGTATGGAACCAGCCATGACATCAATAATTTTGATGGGTATTATCAGGACATACAACAAAGAATTAAAGACCAGAAATATTCTAACACAGATTATCCGCATAAAAACAAAATTGACATTACCATTGTGGTGGATATGCTGCTGACCGGTTTCGACTCCAAATATTTGAACACTTTGTATGTAGACAAAAACTTGAAGTATCATGGGTTGATTCAGGCATTTTCCAGAACGAACCGTGTGCTGAATGATACAAAGCCCTACGGCAACATCCTGGATTTCAGGAACCAGTCAGACGAGGTAGATAAAGCGATTGCACTATTTTCCGGCAAGGATAACAGCAGCCGAGCCAAAGAAATCTGGCTTGTTGACCCAGCTCCAAAGGTTGTTGAGAAGTTGGATCAGGCAGTCAAAGAGCTGGAAGCATTTATGCAATCTCAGGGCTTGGAGTGTAAACCTGAGGAAGTAAGCAACCTAAAAGGCGACGCCGCAAGATGTGAATTTGTCAACAAATTCAAAGAAGTACAGCGCTTAAGAACGCAGCTGGAGCAGTACACGGAAATTGAAGAAAAAGACGCAGAAAAAATCGAGGAGCTATTGCCGGAGGATACCCTGCGTGCGTTCCGTGGTGCTTATATTGATGTGGCGCAAAGACTGAAAGCCGAACAAGGAAAGGATACTGAGAATAGAGATTCTGAAGTAGAGCAGCTCGATTTTGAGTTTGTTCTGTTTTCGTCTGTCTTAATTGACTACGACTATATTATGGCTTTGATCGCAAAGTACACACAATCCCAGTCTGAGCCGCAAAAGCAAAAGATGAGCAAGGAGCAACTCATCAGTATGCTTTCCGCTACTTCCAATTTTCTGGATGAAAGAGAAGATATTATCGAATATATCGACTCGCTTCAAGTTGGTGTGGCTTTAAACGAAAAACAAATCAAAGAGGGATACCAGAAATTCAAAGAGCGGAAAAACAATCAGGAAATCAATGCCATTGCAGAAAAACATGGGATTGAAATCCAAAGTTTGCAGGCGTTTATTCAGGAAATTATCGACCGTATGATTTTTGACGGCGAAAAGCTCAGCGACCTTTTGGCACCGCTTGACCTAAGCTGGCGAGAAAGAACGCAAAAAGAACTGGATTTGATGGATGATCTGATTCCATTGTTAAAGAAGCTGGCAGATGGTCGTGAAATTGTGGGGTTAAATGCGTATGAATAAGAAGAAAGAAATAGTGCCTAAGTTACGGTTTCCAGAATTCATTGGGGATAAATTGAAAATTACGAAGTTGGGAAAAATATCTTCCGTCGTAAAAGAAAAAGCAGGAGAAAATAAATACACTCTTATGAGTGTAACATCTGGCGTGGGTTTAATACCACAAGCAGAAAAATTTGGGAGAGAAATAGCAGGGGATTCCTATAAAAATTATATTGTTATTAGGAAATATGATTTTGCATATAACAAAAGCGCAACAAAGCAGTTTCCAGAAGGCTATATTTCTATGTTGGGAGAATACGATATAGCCGCTGTTCCCAATAGTATTTTTACTTGCTTTAGAATTACTGATAATGAATCATATCCTCCGTTTTTTGATTATCTCTGGCACAATAACTATCACGGACATTGGCTGAGAAAATATATTGAGGTGGGTGCAAGAGCACACGGGGCGTTAAGTGTTGATACAAAACATTTATGGAGTATGCCTCTTGCATTACCTGATTTCAAAGAACAACAAAAGATTGCTGATTGCCTATCCTCCATTGATGATCTGATTGACGCAGAAAGCAGAAAACTGAAGGCATTAGAAAAATACAAAAAAGGTTTGATGCAAAAGCTGTTCCCTGCGGAAGGGAAAACCCTGCCTGAATGGAGATTCCCTGAGTTTCAAGGATGTGAAGAGTGGAAATTGCAAAAGTTAAAACTAATATGTGATTTTCAAGAAGGATATGCCTTTTCGTCTAATGATTTCGTTGCAAATGATACAGATTCTAACTATATTCAAGTTGTTAGGATTACTGATATAAATAACAAAAATTCAAATACTGACAAAGTGTTTGTCAATATGGATTTGATTAGGAGTAACGATTTATATAAATATTTAATTTCAAAAAATGATTTAATATTGAGCTTGACAGGCGCAGCAGGGTTTAATTTCTTTATATGGAATACAAATATTGCTGTATTAAATCAGCGTACTTTGAAATTAATTCCTAAAGACGAAAAGAATCATGCAATTAAATTTTTGATAGAACCACTAATACACAAAGAAATAAACATGCAAGGTACGGGACAGAACAATAATCTTTCTAAAGAAGTTTTGAAAAATGTAGAAATTGTTCTTCCTACATCTTTCAAAGAACAACAAAAAATTGCAGATTGCTTGTCTGAGATAGATAGCATAATTACCGAGCAGTCAAACAAGGTGGAACAGTTAAAAATACATAAAAAAGGATTAATGCAGGGATTGTTTCCTTCTCTTGAGGAGGCAGATGTATGAGTATAAATGTACCGGAAAAATTTTTGAAAGAAGAGTATAAAAAACTTACTAACAAAACACTAAATACGCCAGATTTCCAGCAATATAAAAGTATTGTTACTGACAATTATAAAAGATCAGATGATCGAACTGAGTACCATTTAAAAGAAGGGTTAACAGAGCAAGTTAGCACCAAATTGGACTTTATTTTCAAGCGAATCTCAATTTCTTCTAAAGAAATTAAAGAGCCTCAGTTTGAGAATTTGGAAGAAATCGCAAAGTATTTTCGAATACTATTAGACGAAGAACGAAAAAAATACATTTTATTATTTGCCTATAACGGTACAGGAAAAACAAGGTTATCCGCTGAATTTAAAACATTAGGTCAGACACTGAATGAAGAAACCGGCGAAAAAACAGCAGACACATTGTATTACAATGCCTTTACGGAAGACCTTTTCTACTGGGACAATGACTTGGAAAACGATACGGATCGTTTTTTAAAATTAAATAGTGGTTCCAGATTTTTTTCCGGGCTAAAAGAATTGGAAATGGAAAGCCGCATTCGTCCTTTTTTGCATCGGTATGCTGACTTCGATTTTACAATTGATTATGACGAGTACAAAATTAACTTTTATAAAAATGTGACGATTGATGGAACCAGCCAAAGAATTGATAACATCAAAGTATCTCGTGGCGAGGAAAATATATTTGTTTGGTGTTTTTTCTTGGCGATTATGCAACTGGTGGTTGATAAAGAGGAATCTTATAGTTGGGTCAAATATATTTATATTGATGATCCAATTTCATCTTTAGATGATAACAATGTTATTGCAGTGGCAAGTCATTTAGCAAACTTAATGAGTGATGCGGATATTAAGGTTATAATTTCATCACATCACACTCTTTTTTATAACGTTCTATGTAATGAGATTAAAAATCCAGAAAGGCTTTTTTTTCAAAGAGTAACCTCAAATGGACTATACATGTTAAAAGATACAAGCAATACGCCGTTTTTCTACCATGTCGCTTTACTGAAGGAATTGAAGAAAGTCGCTGATTCAGGAGAAATTTATAGTTATCATTTTAATATACTTAGAAATGTTTTAGAAAAAACGGCTGCTTTTCATGGCTATCAACATTTTTCATCGTGTCTACGAATAGATAATGACGATGATTTCGTTGTCCATAAAAGAATGGTTAATATTATGAGTCATGGAAATTACTCTGTTTTTGAGCCGACTCCGTTGGCAGATGATAATAAGGAGTATTTTCGAAATATATTAGATAATTTTTTGGAAGATTATAAGTTCAATCAAAGGATATTTGATAAAGAGCAGGTACAGGAGGATGACTGATGAATGATACACAACAAAAACAGTTAGGCTCAACATTGTGGGCGATTGCAGATAAACTGCGTGGCGCAATGAACGCCGATGATTTTAGAGATTATATGCTATCTTTTCTCTTTTTGCGCTACCTGTCCGATAATTATGAAGAGGCAGTAAAAAAGGAATTGGGCAGTGATTATCAGAAAAGTGAGCTTGAAATTCAAAAGAATGGAGAGGATCTTGATACCTATATTGGCGAGCTTAAATCTGTTATTACCCGATACAGTAGATCGCTTTCTCCTGAGAAATTAGGGTTACATGAAGACGAAGAAGACCATCAAAAAATTGAAAAAGCAAGACAAGATTTTGTGGATGACAATAATAAGATGCTCTATAGCCACAATGTAATCCCGCTTGCAGTCTGGTATATTCGCAATTTGGATCAAGTTGATATGCTTGAAAAACAAATGCGCCGTAAAATTCATTATGTGATAAAACCGGCATATTTGTGGAGTAATATATATGAATTGGCAAGAACACAAAATAGTCAATTGCTGAAAACTTTGCAGAGTGGCTTTAAATATATTGAGAATGAGTCGTTTGAAAGCAGATTTCGTGGATTGTTTTCAGAAGTTAATCTGGATTCCGATAAGCTCGGGAAAAATTATGGTGAACGCAACAGCTTACTATGTTCGATTATTACAGAAATCGCAAAAGGACTTGCCGAATTTCCAAATGAAACAGACATTCTGGGTGACGCCTACGAATATTTGATTGGCCAGTTTGCTGCTGGTTCTGGTAAAAAAGCGGGTGAATTCTATACCCCGCAGCAGGTTTCAACTATCCTTTCCCGAATTGTATCTCTTGATAGTCAAGATCCAAGCACCGGAAAAAAGAGCAAACTAAAAAATGTGCTTGACTTTGCCTGTGGTTCGGGCTCTCTGCTAATTAATGTACGAAAGCAATTTGGTGCAAATGGTATCGGTCAGATCTATGGGCAGGAAAAAAATATTACTACCTACAACCTTGCTCGTATGAATATGTTGCTCCATGGTGTAAAGGATTCTGAATTTCAGATTCATCATGGCGATTCTTTGCTGAATGATTGGAATATTTTGAATGAAATGAATCCGGCAAAAAAAATGCAGTTTGAGGCGGTAGTAGCCAATCCGCCTTTCAGCTATAGATGGCAACCCAAAGAAGAAATGGCAGAGGACTTCCGTTTCAAGAATTACGGACTCGCTCCAAAGTCAGCGGCAGACTTCGCCTTTTTATTGCACGGATTCCATTTTTTAAGTGATGACGGAACAATGGCGATTATTCTACCGCATGGAGTACTGTTCCGTGGTGGCGCTGAGGAGAAAATCAGGAGAAAACTTCTCGAAGACGGAAACATTGATGCTGTCATAGGTTTACCGGCAAATCTGTTTTTCTCTACGGGTATTCCGGTGTGTATTTTGGTTCTTAAAAAGTGCAAGAAGTATGATGATGTACTGATTATCAATGCAAGTGAGTATTTTGAAAAAGGAAAACGTCAAAATACACTTTTACCGGAGCATATTGATAAGATCATTGAAACATACCAATACCGAAAAGAAGATGACAAAAAGTATTCCCGCCGAGTTTCTATGGAGGAAATCGAGAAAAATGGATACAATCTAAATATTTCTCGATATGTCAGCACTGCACCTGAAGAAGAGATCGTTAACCTGGAAGAAGTACAGCAGGAGCTTGAAAAAATCGAAGAAGATATTCAAAAGGCAAAAGTGCGCCATAATCAATTCTTGCAAGAGCTTGGGTTGAAGCCAATTCCATAATCAAATATCTTGTTTCCTATACAAAGGGTGCTGTAGAGCTATCATGCAGCACCCTTTGTATTTTTTGCAGAAATTACCCTTGACAAATCGCTTTCCAGAAAAAAATCCTTTTGCAGTATGCAGAGGACAACGGTTTCCCTAACCCGACTTTTTTCATTGACGACGGCGTTTCCGGCGTAACTTTCGATAGACCCGGCTGGAATGAAATGATAGGGCTTGCGGAAGCGGGAAAGGTCAAAACGGTTATCGTCAAGGATATGTCCCGCATGGGACGCGATTATCTGAAAGTCGGCTATTACACCGAGAGTTTTTTTGCCGAGCGTGATATTCGATATATTGCAATCAACGACGGTGTGGACAGCGACAAGGGCGACAACGATTTTACCCCATTTCGCAACCTGTTCAACGATTTCTATGCACGCGATACAAGCCGGAAGATCCGTGCGATACTTACCGCAAAGGCAAACGCTGGAGAACATATGGGAAAGCAGCCCTACGGATATTTGAGGGACAAGGATAATCCGAAACAATGGGTTGTAGACGGAGAAGCCGCCGAAGTAGTCAAAAAGATTTTTGCGCTGTGTGTAGACGGGAAAGGTCCTATGCAGATTGCAAGAATACTGCAAAAGGGAAAAGTTTTGACGGTAAAATCCTACTATGCAAAATGCGCCGGAAAGCCTTTGCCGGATAATCCGTATTTATGGGACGCAAACTCTGTTTCCAAGATTTTAGCGCGTTTTGAATACTGCGGGCATACGGTCAATTTCAAAACCTATTCCAAGTCAAACAAACTGAAAAAGCGGTATGAGAACACGCCCGAAAACCGCCGGATTTTCCGCAATACCCATGAAGCAATCATTGATGAAAAACTTTTTGAACGGGTGCAGGAATTAAGGGCAAGCAAACGCCGCCCCGCCAAGCAAGCGGAACGGCAAGGGCTGTTTTCCAACTTAATTTTCTGCGCTGACTGTGGCAGTAAATTACATTTCTGTACGGCAAGAAGTTTGACACCCTCGCAAGACAGTTACCGCTGTTCCCGTTACAAGAGCAATACGGGAAGTTGCACCGCCCATTATATCCGAGAGGAAACGCTGAAACGGATTGTCCTAAAACGGATTTTTGATGTAACCGCTATGTTTATCGACGACATCACTTCGTTTCGCGATATGGTGTATGAGCAGCGTTTTGAGAAAATGGAAAAGGATATGAAGCGGCGCAAGAAAGCATTGGAACAGGCAAGGAAACGGATAGCCGAACTTGACCGGATTTTCAAGCGGATTTATGAAGATGATGTAAACGGAACAATCAGCCACGAACGGTTTTTGAAACTGTCTGCGGAGTATGAAGTCGAGCAGAAAGAATTGACGGAGTTTGTTCATGCAGAGCAAAACGCTGTTCATATCTTCGAGCAGGACAAGGCAGACTTTGACAACTTTGCCGCCGTCATTCGCAAGTATGTGGGCGTGAAAGAATTAACCCCTACGATAGTGAATGAGTTTGTGAAGAAAATCATAGTCCATGCGCCGGATAAGTCCAGCGGCCACCGCCGACAGAAAGTGCAGATTGTTTGGAACTTCATTGGGGAAGTTAATCTTCCTAACGACAGTCAAGTGATTGAACGGCAAAGAAAAGGCAGAACGGCATAGCCACACGCTATGCCGCCCTGCAATTACCTATTTACTTCCTTATCACTACTCAAGACATGGTGCAGACCCATACCTTTCATCTTAGCCCTCGCCCTGCTCCCTTTTGTATCAACGGGGGAAGGGCGGCAAGGCGTCGATGCAGACAGAGCCTGGGAATACAAGAGCGGGTAGCAGGACCCATGCGGCGGAATGCGGAGATGGCCTTCTGTCTCCTCCTTTTCCTGTATTGGCCGGGGGCGTGGGAGAAGCCATCAATCCTCAACGCCGCAACAGCAGCTCATTATAGTCCTTGGCCCCCTGCGGCGGATTGTCCAGTACCAGGTAATCGGTCAGGAGGTTTTGAAGGCTCTGGGCCGCCATGCGTCCGGCATTGTCATTGTCCAGGCAAAGGACAATGCGCCTGATCGGATTGCGCTCCAGATACTGTCCCAGGGCCCGGGGCATCTTGTCATGGCCACGGCGGTTCGGGCCATAGACGCCGGACAGGGAGAGGGTGTTGGCTGTGCGCCAGTTCTGCCCGCCCTGTTTCAGCAGGGTCAGGTAAGAGAGGGCGTCAATGGCGCTTTCAAAGACACAGAGGGTCTGCCGCGGCCCCGCCCTGACGGGAACAGCGAAGGAGAACCGCTTATCGCTCCCGGCCACCTCGCCCATGAAGGCGGAACGAGGGTATGTGCCCCGAAGGGCGGCATACCTGGGCGTGTCTCCATCGTAGCCCACGAACACGCAGTTGTGGTGGGCTGCGTCCTCATAGAGCTGGTTGTTTCGGATGCAGGCGCGGAGTATCTCGGTGTCGATGCCGCGGCCGGTCAGGTAGGCCATCACCCGCCGGTCGTCGGTGTGGCGGGGCGGCAGACGAAACGGCTGGGGCCTGCGCCGCTCCGGGGGGACAAGCGCCGCCGGGGGCATGTGCCCTGCGCCGAGGATCTGCCGCACGGCGTCTGGCAGGGACAGGCCCTGCACCTCCACAAGATAGTCCAGCGCGGTGACGCCTCCCACGCCGCGGGACCACCAGTACCATTGCCCATTGGAGAGTTTGAGACTGCTGTGGGTGCGTGTGGCGTAGGAGCCGTTGCCGTGCGGAATCAGCTCGTCCGGCTCATACCGCCGCAGATAGGTCAGCAAGTCCAGCTCCCGGGCCTGGGCCAGCTGTTCCGAAGTGACAGGGAACATATGGTTTCTCAACTCCTGTGTCATAAAATGAAGCAACAAGACGGCCTCCCTGGTATGGGAAGCCGTCTTATTTTTGTGTTCCATATCGGAGCACGGCAAGTATGATGGTAGATACATATAGGCTGCGCCGTTCATATCGCACAATTATACCGCTTATCTTCTTGCTATAATAGCACAAATTGCACAAAGTTTATATTTTTTAAGATTACGATGTTGACAAAAATAATATTGAATGATATTATACAGTAAACAGCAAAGAAGAAAACGAGTTTTCGCTTTCGCCGCTTAAAGAGAAACGAGGTGACAGAATCATGGCAGTAACAAGCACAGCATGAACCAGTAAGCAACACATTAAGACGTTCCGTTCTATCAGCTTAAATTTACAAAATTCAGAAAGAGAGTGAATCAAATGAATAAAGTTATTAACAGCAAGATGTACGACACGGCTACGGCCGAACTCATTAAGAAAGTGTTCTCTGGCCCAATCGACGATCCGGACGTTATTACTGATGCGCTCTATCGAAAGAAAAACGGCGAATTTTTCTATTGCGTCTGCCCGGATGACCCCGACGACCCCACATCTTACAGCATTATCCCGTGTTGCGAAGACGACGCAAAGCTGTGGGTCGAAGAGAACTGCAGTGGAGACAAGTACGTAGAGCTCTTCGGTGAAGTCGAGGAGTAAGCCTCAGTCTGCGTGGGCTTTGCCGCAGAGGCTGCAAGGAGGGGCGGTCCCTCCTTGCGGCCGGCACAAAGCTATCACAATAATATCAATAATTTTTTACATTATTCACAAGAAAGGAAAATAATTACTATGAGAAAGATCATTAACCGCAAGCTGTATGACACCGATACGGCCGAATATGTGGGCAACTATTGCTATGGCTGTGGCGGCGACTTGGATTTTCTGAACGAGTCGCTCTACCGAAAGAAAACGGGTGAATTTTTCCTCGGCGGCGAGGGCGGCGCAAGGACCAAATACGGCGACACAGATGGCGATTCGTATTTCGGTTCCTGGGATATTATCCCCCTCACCGAAGACGAGGCTCGGGACTGGGTCGAAGAGCACTGCAGTGCCGACGAGTACATTGAGATCTTCGGTGAAGTCGAAGAGTAAGTCCTGAAATGCCTGGTCTTTGCTTCGGCTGTAATGAGGGGACCGCCACCTCACGGCAGCCGAAGCAAAGATATCAGTCGTAACAAACCCATTTACTTATCTTCATCAGAAAGGAAAATACACGATGTCAGAAGTCAAATATCAGCAGATCAAACGAGACACTGTTATCTCCACAGATAGCGGCCCTGTGCGCGGCAGTAAGAGTAGCCCATATATCCAATGGCTGAGGGGGTGGAAAGATGCAGGTGGATGGACGGGACACGCCACCGTTCGGGCCGCCTGGAACAACGCGCGGAAAGACGGTAAACCTTCCGAATGCTCCTGGTACGCTTATGGCTACCTGATGAGCCGTGAACAGTGCCGCGGCCGCGCCCTCGCAGAAGATGAATACCGTGCAGAAGGTTATCTGCCGTGGTAAGGCAGAAAGGCGGTTCCAAAAATCAGGAGCCGCCTTTCTGTTTTTGATCCTATGAACAAGACGGCCTCCCTGGTTTGGGGAAGCCGTCTTGTTGCTTTGTGTTATACGGTTAGATGCGTTACAGCTGGAATGTCATGTTATCCAAAACGGACCTGCACTCCTCGTCCAGG
>NZ_NFIL01000005.1:0-132675 GCF_002161755.1 Flavonifractor sp. An4
TGAGCTCAATGGCAGGAAGTTTTTTACCATGGGCGGCGCTTCCTCCCATGATATCCAGGACGGCATCCTGGAACCGGACGATCCTGACTTCGAGGAAAAGTTCCAGCAACTCGAACAGCTCGGTGCGCTGTTTCGTGTGAACCATCGTTCCTGGTGGGCCGAGGAACTGCCCAGCGAAGCGGAATATCTGGAAGCCAGAGCAAATATGATGCGTGTCCACTGGAATGTGGATTACATCATCAGCCACTGCTGCCCATCCAGCATACAGGACGTGTTCAGCGGTGGGATGTTCAAAAAAGATGCACTGACCGAGTTCTTCGACGAAGTGCGTCAGAAATGTACCTTCCGGTATTGGTTCTTCGGCCACTACCACAGCAACATGGTGATCGAGAAAAAATACGCTATGCTATATGAGCAGATCATAAGACTGAAATGACATAAAAAGGGCCTGTCGCAGAATGGAAACATTCTGCGACAGGTCCTTTCTGTGTTATCCCGGCAGCGCCCCCGCTCAGGGCGCCGCAGGCGTCTTCTTGCTGGCCCGCTCCTCCCCCAATATGAGGAAATCCCGATAGGCCCGCTCCTGGGTTATGCGGTAGAAGCGCCTGCTACGAACATACATGATCCCCGCCAGCACCGGGCAGAGCACAGGCGTCAAAAGGTCACTGGCAGAGATGGCGCTCTGGTGGCATACCGATATCCCGGCGATGACAAAGATGAGGAAGGCCGCCACGGTGCTGTTGCGCCCCATCCCATAGAAGGCCTGGAACAGATTCAGCTTGCTCCCGGCAACGCCGGGGTCTGACACGCAGAGGAAAATCTCCCTCCCCACCTGTTGGCTGCCCCCGTTGGTTCGCCCCTCTTCGATGGAGCGCCCGAAACGGTCCTGATAGTACGCCGCTATTTTCGGCGCACTCTGCCACTGGGTGTGGAGGGCATCCAGCTCCTTCACCCAGTTCTTTTCCAGACGCTTGCTCAGCTCCTGGAGCAGCATACCAGACAGGTAGCTGAGCATGATGAAGTAGACGACGAGAATGACCGTATTTTCGCCAAAAAACTGGATCACCGGCGCAGTCACCCCACCCACATAGTAATTCCACGCCAGAATGAGACAGCTGCCGGGCACGGCCATACTCAGAAAGTCAATGATGGTAAACTGCTTGATAAAATGCTCCATATTCTCTCTCCTTTCCGCTCCATCGGCGTCTAGCCGCCCCGGTACCACCCCATCACCCGCGTCAGATTCCCCACAATCTCCCGCAGCTCCTCCAAGATGCACGCCCGCTCTTTTTCCCCGCGGATGAAGCTGCTGTCCATCCCGTACTGCCGCACCTTGTTAATCCAGTTCAAGATCTCCTCCCGGCCATAGCCCCGGTGTGTCAGCATGTGGTAGACCAGCGCCAGCTCATTTTCCACATTGGTATTGAACACTAGGGGGTCGTCGGAGTTAATGGACAGGAGGATGGTCATGGGATCCGGCTCAGGCAGAGGGGGCGCATTCAGCCGGGTAATGGGATAGTCCCGGAGACTGCTGATGTCCCCAATGGACACGTTGGAGGTGGGGTTGGTCTCCACATAAATGCCCAGATTTTGAATCTTCTGCCGCATATGCCGCTGTACCGCCTGGAGCATGGGCAGATCCTCGGGCAGGGTGGACACCAGCATGGGCTTCTTGTAGTGGCGGGTATAGATGGGACAGTGGTTAGTCAGCCGCAGTTTTTCCGGATCCCAGATGGGCGTCTTCTCCCTGGTCAGGGCGCAAAATGGGCGCTGCCCCTCCATGCGAAACACCGGTTGCAGCGGAGTGATCTCTTCGGTGGAGGTGAAGGCGCACGTCCGTATCTGCCGACAGAAGATGGACTCCAATGCCGTAAACTTTTGGCTGTAGGCCGACCAAAGCACATAGGGGCTCAGCCCTGTGGTATTTTTCAGAATCTGGGTGGCCAGCTTCATCAGCTTGCCCTCCAGCTCAGACCGATACTTCCCCAGCTCCTCTGGGCACTCCTCACACAGAGACCATACCCAGATCAGGTCCTCCAGGCGATCCAGGCAGGGCACGGGGACGGTCTCGTGGTCGTGAATCCACGCCCCCAGCTCCACCTGGAGCACCATGCCGTGCCCCAGCCGGTCCCCAGCCTTATAGCCAAAGTGGGTGACGACCTCGTCGATGTGACGCAGTCCGGTGAGCACATGGTGGTAGTCCTCACCCACATGGTAGGTGAGGCCGATGCTCTGCATCTGTAGTCCGGTCTTGGGGTGGAGCGGCAGCGTGTTCTCCCGGCTGCGGGCATACCGGTACACCGGGGCGTAGACCCAGGGCTCCGCCCTCAGCTCCTGGCTGGCGGCATCCAGGGCCACCACATATTCATTCAGCATGGGGACCTCCTCGATGAGCTCCCGCAGCGCCTTTAAAAATCGGATGCACTGGGCCCGCACCAGACTGACCTCATCGGTGGGGCGTTCCCCCCGCAGCGCCGCCCAGCAGCCGTTGTCCACGGGGTGGTGGACGTCCTTCTTTGAAAAATGGTAGACGATCCCCAGGCAGGGGATCGGGTTTGTCCTCGGCTGCTCCTCACATACCTGTAGATAGGCCGTAAACACCTGGCTGAGCTGCCTAGCAATGGCCCGCTTGTCCGCTTCCAGGCTTCCCGCTCCATAGCCGGAGCCGCCCACCTCGCCCCCGGGGAGCCGGGGGGATATCTTAACCTCCAGCTTCCGCAGATTGAGACAGTGGAGCTGGTTGCGGAAGGCCGCCTGGTAGACCAGCTGCTCCTTCCGCCGATCCTCGTAATCGGAGCGCCATATGGCGGAGGCCGCCGCCTCAAAATACCGGTGGAAAAACGCCAAGCCGCTGCCGCCAAAGGTCTGAAATTTATCCCGAAAATAGCTGTTCTTCATCCTGACATAGTCCAGAAATACCCGGGCAAATTGGTGGTGCTCCGGGTGCGCCTGTATGTGCCGCAGGGCAAAGTAGAGCAGCAGCAGTTCCGGCTCCGTGTGGAGCCGGCGGTAGCGCCAATAGGGACCCCGCTGAAGGACATCCAGCTCCTCCCCCCGCTCGGCGGGGCAGAGCCGCCCCAGGTGGGCCATGTACGTCTGCCCGTTCCTCAGGATGACCTCCCGCAGGTGCTCCATGCGCTGCGGCCCGAAAGGCCCGTCGAACAGATGCCGCAGAATGTGCTCCTCCAGGGGGTTCTCCTCCCGGCGGGCGGAGACGTAGTAGCGCAGGTCCTCCCGGGCCGACGCCTCGTCCTCCAGATACCTGGCCATCAGCAGACGCAGCCACCCCGCCACCAGCAGACCGCTGTACGATCCCTGCTCCTCCCGCTGGATGGGCTGGAGCACCGGCTCCCTCCGCCAGGGAAATATTCGCTGGGCGGCCGGGTCGGTGACCACCTGCCACACCGTCAGATAGCTCATTCCGGCAGCCAGGTGCATATGGGTCTCGGCGATCCCCCGCCTGGCCACCCCCGCAAGCAGGTTGTCGCTCAGCGATAGGTTATCGGGCACCCCCGCCAGCTGCCGCACATCGTCGATCCCGTTGGAGGCAAAGTAGGCCGCAATCAACACATCCGGCGTCATAATACGTGAGAGCACGCTCCATAACTCCACCTTGTAGAGCTTGCTGCTGCCCTGGAAGTAGCGGTCCTTCCCCGCCTCATCCCACATGCGGATGGAGATCTGCCCGTCCCGCAGGGTGATGAACTCCACCGCCAGCTGGAGCAGTACGCCCACGTAGTAGCCGTCCAGATCCTCACGGCCCCACCCGCTCAGATGGGTGCGCAGCTCCTCCTCCGGATAGTACATCTCCAGCAGTTGGCCCATCTCGCTCAGCCGGTCAGGCCGCACCCAGCCCTCCAGCCACTGCTCCATCCTCTCGCAGGCGCGCTCATAGGCCCTCCGGTTCGAGGCCAGATCCCCCTCGCCGGCCACCATGCGCTGGTAGGCCTTGGCCTTCGCGCACAACAGATCCTCCCGCTGCGCGGGCAGCTCCAAAAACGGGCAGAGCAACACCCGCAGGAGCATCTCTATCCGGCGCTTCCTATCCATGCTCTCCGCTCTCCAGATGCTCGATGTAGAGCGTTACTATCCGGTCCCGGGCCCTCTCCATTGCCGCTACCAGCCACTTATCCCCCTTGTCGGCCAATAGCTGGCATTTGAGCGCCTCCAGCTGCTGGTTCACCAGCTCCTGCCGGGGATACTGCCCTGAGCTCATGCTGCGCCAGGACTGGACACCCAGCCTGTCGCCCTGCTGAACCAGCCTGGCCGCAAAATAGGTGGGCATCAGATACTCCACCATGCTCAGCATCAGCACCACCCACAGATTCATGGGTACCTCGACCACCTGCTTCTGGCCCGTCTTGTCCGAATAGACCAGCTGCCTGGGCTCCTCCCCGGGCAGAACCACCGGGTCGAGACTGCCCACCAGCTCAAAATAGCCCCGGATCATCTCCGCCTTCCAGTACTCCTCCGTGCTGTCCTGGATCAGATGGATTTTGGCGTGCTCCTTATACAGCAGCCGGGTATACTTCAACAGCCCGGACAGGGGAAACAGCACCTTCTTCGGGGGCTCCTCCGCAGCCTTTTTCCGGATGTCCTCCGGCTCACCGTCGGCCGGGCTCTCCTTCTTGAGCGGCTCCTGCTCCGCCGCCTCCTGCTCCTGTCTGCAGGCGTTGCGCACCTGGCTGCTGCTGGGCTTGGTCACCGGTATATCACTGAGCAGCTCCTGCTCTGCCGCCTCCAGCTCCAGCTGGCAGGCGCTGCGTGCCTGGCTGAGATTGCTATTGGTCACCGGTATTTTACTCAGCCGGCTATACAAACTCCGGCACCCCTCCAGCGTCAGCATGATCCCGCTCTGCCCTATCATGTACTTGCCCAGCGTCTTAATGGCATTCTCCACCGTCTGGATCACCCACCTGCCAAAGCTCTCCCGGGTCGCCTCCTCTTTTCCCTCGTCGATACCCTCCGCGATACACCACTCGGCCAGCCGCTCCTGCTCCGTCTCGCTGAAGCTCTGGTTGTACCAGTTGAACACTGCATAGATGGTCTCCCCGTCATGACCCTGAAGCAGGTCGATCCGCCCAGCCTCCAGAGCGGGGTCCCGCTTCTCAAAGATTCGCTGATAGCTCTCCTCCAGATACTGCCGCAGCGCCGTCTGGGAGATATCACGCTTCACCACGTCGGCCAGGCTCTCCCTGATACGCTGGTTCAAATGGCCGCCGAAGCCAAACTGCTCCAGAATCTCCCGGTCGTCCTGGGCAAAGCGCAGGATGTCGGCGGGCAGGTCGGCCAGACCGCTGCTCTGGAGGTAGAGCATGGCCAGTACCGTTTCCACCCAGGCCTGATCCTCAGAGAGTCCCAGGGTCAAAAGCATCTCGGGGCTGCACTGGCCCCACCAAATCCGCTCCTCCGGCGTCACCGTATTCTTCTTTTTGCCCTTAAAGTTCTCACAGTCGGCGGTGGCGGCATAGAAGGTGTCCATCAGGTATTCCTGTACCTTGAGTCGGTCGAAGGGGTCAAACTCCAGGTAGTGCTCCACGTGCTCCAGGGCATAGGGGGAGCGGATCAGAAAGGCCTCCACGTCCAGGTGCTGGGGAAAGAGCTTCAGCCAGCCCCAGCTGCGCTGGAGTTCCGCCCTGGCGGAATAGGTCATGCTGCCACCGTTGAGCAGATTGGCCAGGCCCTCTCCTCCCACCAGCCTCCCATCCCCCGTGGCGGATTGGCCGCCGGCCAACGCCCACAGCCGGTCCACGAAGGTGAGCATCACCAGCAAGGTGGTCATCTGCCGCTGGAGATTGCCCCGCCGCTCCTGCTCCTGCATGCGGAGCATGGCCTCCAGAAGCTCACTCTCGTCCTGCCATTTGGCCATCTGCTCATAGTGCTCCAGCTCCTCATCGCCCAGCGCTCGGCACCTTCTGTCATAGAGGTTCCACAGCCCGTCGTAGTCCACCCGGATCTCCCCGTCTCCCCCCTGGTAGAGCAACCCCAGCACCTCACCCCCCAGCTCCTTGACCATCCGGTTGGAGGAGATGAGCACGGTGAGCAGCTGCCGGAGGGCGTCATAGGCCTCTCCCCAGCGCTGCTGCTTGGCGTCTTTCCCCCGAACCGGCGTCTGACACCCCTTCAGCCTCGACACACAGTTTAAAATGGCCAGACAGCTGTTGGCGATGTTGCGGCTCTTGTCCCCGAACATCAGAAGATAGGCCTCCCGGAGCGGCTCGGCGCCCCCCTGAATAAAGAGCCCACTTTTTTGGGTGGTGAGCGACCGGATCTGCCCCACGAGAAAGTCGCTCAGCTGGATGGACACCTCCTCCTGGGGGAGATGGAAGCTCTGCCCCATGCTGGCATACCGATACCGCTTCCGATCTGCGATGGTGAGATACCGGCGCAGATGATAGCGATTGGCCGGCGGCACCACCTTGTCGTAGTACTCCCGGGCCATCCGGTCGATGCTCCCCAGGCTCAGTTTCCCCGTCCGATCCTCCCCCATATGCTCCGTCTTATAGAAGTCCGTGAACAGGGACTCGTAGTGGGAGCCCAGCATCCGCTCCAGCATCTTGGTCCAGATGACCTGCTCCAGCACCTTCTCCGCCGCCGTCAGAATGAGCACGATGTTGGGGTTGGTGAAGTACTGGAAGGTGGAGTTGAGCAGCTCCAGACTGCGCTCCGGAACCAGGTCCACATCGTCAAACATGAGGATAATCAGCGGCTGAACCGGCTCCCCCGCCCTGCCCTCCTCCTGCAGGCCCTTGATCGCCTTCCAGTAGGTGGTCACGTCCTCCCAAAACCGGTTGAGGTTGCGAACCAGGGTGTACTGCTTCTGGGACAGGTGGACCTGGAGCCCCACCATCTCGTCGTAGGAAAAGGCCCCCCCGGACGTAAGGTCAGGGATGCAGTCCCGCTTCAGAGACTCATACCGCTCCCGCAGCCGGTTGTTGTGCTGGAGGTGGCAGTCCTTGAAAAAGCCCATGGGATCCCGGGGCAGATGCTCGCAGACCCACGCCCCGCCCCGCCGATCCTCCAGCCCCCGCAGCTGCTCCTCGATGCTGTCGATGACCTGCTCCGCCATGGCCATGATCCAGCCCAAGATGGAGCAGTGGGGGTCGCTGATGGCCTCCGGGATGATGATGGGGAGAATGATGTCCCGGCTGTGCCCGCTGTGCTGGAGATATTCCCACAGACTTTGAATCACCGAGCTCTTACCAGCCCCTCTCCCCCCAAGTATAGCGAATACATTATCATACATTTGAGGATGAATTTTCCATGACTCCACCCCGCCAAAGCTCCTGCCCACAAAGTCCGCCACTTGCCGCTGATCCTCGATCCGATCCAGCAGAGCACGGTAGTCCGGGAAGTTGGCTTCCATTTGTTTCTGATCCAAATATTTCGCACCCAAATTACTGCTCGGGGATCTCCCAAATACTTTGCTATCCAAACCAATCACCTCTCCAGATGTCCGCGGCGCTTCCGCCGTCGGGCCATTTTTTATGGACGAATCGCATGGTTACGGGCCCGTCTCCCGGCATAGAATATGGTTGGGGGGGGTGAGAGAACCCGTTGGCACACAAATTGTGCTTGCAAAAGCAGCTGTACTGTGGTAGAATGATACATCGATGTTTGTGGGTCTTTTGCACTCCCTCAGCGGCTCGCCCTCCCAGTAGAGAGGTGGTAGGCAGAGGTTCACAATCAGCGACAAGTTTTTGCCTCTCAGCCCGTGGAACTACCTCGGAGGTGACTTTTAGACGGGGGAGGCAAGGAGGGGAGTACAATTATTATTACTTCGGCACAGACCAAACCTGTGAAGGCGCAGAAGCGCAGTGTCGTAGACAGTGTCTCTCTCTATGCTGCCTTAAGTCGGATGGATGGCCATAAGAGTATCCAGCACACCCAGGGGTATCAAATGTTGCGCCAGCTCTCCTACGCGATGCAGCAGGAATTGGCCAATGGAAGCGAGGTCGTGGGCGTCTCAACGAACGATTGAGCGGCCCTGTCGAGGTCGGCCCGATTCTACAGGAAAATTATAGCACCCTTGTGAATTTGCTGCAAGGGCCTCTTTCAAAACAGCCAGCGGTGTCACCGTTGGCTGTTTTGGTCTGTTACAGCAAGACGCCGCTGCGGCGAACTAAAGTCCACTCCGCTCCCTTGGCTCTCCTTCTCCTCATGGGCGTCCGCGGCGCGGACGCCCATGAAGGCCCCTTTTTTCCCACCCACCCCGCTTCGCTGGGCTTCGTTTGGGTCTCCGCGAATATAGGAAGGCGCCCCGCCGGCCAGTAGGCGCCTTCCTATGCTATCCCACGCACGGCGGGCTGCCGCCCCCTCGCGCTCCCCCCGCTTTTTAAGCAGAGAGGGTTCTTTGCAAAATGAGTGAGATCAGCAAATTTTGCGATATCGTTCAGTTTTTATATCACAACGACGATGATTGTTTTCAATTTGATTTTAATACGAGAACATTAGAATTGATAGTTGCAAAAAGTTATTTGCCCACACAAAGCGGGATATTTCAGTTAGCACAGTTCCTTTCCTATTCTGAGATAGTAGAATATAGGCGAGCAGAGGAAACGCAAAAAGACTTTACTCATAAATATCCGGGTATGATTGCTGGCTTGAAAACATTCGCTGACTATTTGAAAAACTGTAGATGCAATTAATCTACTCTTGGTAAAATCAATCTTCCAAACTTTCAGATTTCAGAAATTTGAAGAGCTCGATTTTCTCTTTGAATCTATTTGTATTTGCAGTAAAGTTTCAACTTGTCAATATTCGCTTGAAATCTGCAGCATCTATAGTGTTGCGATGTTCCACGTCGGAGCAAAATCCGCTTTGCTCCAATGTCTTTTTATGCCCACGGCAAAAAAGACGTCATCCGCCCGCTCACTTGTTCCTCCTCTCCAAATCGAACCCACTTCGCTGGGCTTCGATTTGGTCTTTGGTGCAGACTTGTGGGCTGCTGCATCTTTTTTGGCAACAAAAGGCATGCGGAGTGTCCTTATAGGATCTGAGTATCCGACTAAGGACACTCCGCATTTTTTATTGCCAAAATTGGGGTAGCGCCGTTCTCGTCGAACAGCAGCCGATCCCGGATGCACAGGAGCTTTACCTTGTGCTGGGTGAGCAGGTCAATGTAGCTTTGGGTCATGCCCCACTCCCGGCCTATCCGGGTCAGGTTGTGGACTAACACCACATCCACCCTGCCAGCGATCACGGCCTCGGTCACTTTCTGGAGCGCCGGGCGGTCTAATGTGAGCCCGCTGCCGTATTCGTCAGCAGCGCCGATGATGGTATATCCCGCCTGCTTTGCGTAGAGCTGGAGCAGAAACCGCTGGTGATCCAATGCGAAAGAATCTTCATGGGCGACACGGCAATAGAGAAATGCTCTCATATCCCACACCACCTTTACACCGCCGGGGCGTAGCTTAATGCTACGCCTTTTCTCGTTTCCAGCAGAACATCCCGCTCGGGGATTTTCCGGCGATCCGGCACCTCAAAGGCCCCGATGCAGTTGTAGTGGATCGTCACCCGCTGATTGGTAACACCGTCCTCCTTGACCGCAGGATAGACCTCGATATATTCAATGAGTTCGGCAACCATGCGCTTGGTGATGGTGGTGGCGTCGGTGTAGCGTCGCACCGTTTCCAAGAAGGTGTCCACATCCATCCGCTTAGAGAGCGGCTGTGCCGGTGGAGATTTTCTTGCTTGACTGTTTCAAAATATCCTCCTTCCTGCAATCAAGCAAGAGGTTCTTATCTATGTATATTATACCTCTGCCGACTGCCCGTGTTAAGGATGTCGATGGAACAGTTAGGCTGGCTCCAGATCGGCCAGCATCAGCTTCAACAGGATGTCACGCATGGACTCGCCTTTGTCCTTGTAGACGGGCGTGACAATGAATTGGATTTTGCCGATTTGATAGGTGTATTCCTCCTTGACGGGTACGGGATCTTCCATGTGGGCCTCCTTCCAGAGCGATACGAAACAATGACCGACAGTCCCCCTTGTCCCGTGGGGAAACGCAGAAAGGCGGCACCTTCGGCGGTGCCGTCCTCTTGCCTTGCTCCACTTTGGGACAACTTGTCCCAAGGTCAATAGGGGCTGTTCTCAAAGTGCAGCTGGGCCTCCTCCAGCCCGCAGAAATCAAAGACCTCATGGAGCTCCGCCACCACACGCTGGATGTCCGAGGGAGAAAACCCGCAGTTTTCCATATGGCCGCACACCACCAGCACATGGGAGCGCCGCAGCAGGTCACGGCTAATGTCGATGCCGTTCTTGTGCTCCTCGGGAACGGCGTCGTTGAGGAACAAGGGCAGATACAGCGTAGGGCAGATGGGCGAAAAGCCAGCCTCGTACACCGCCCGGCAGTACCGGGCCGCCTGTTCCGTGTTTTTGTAGTCCTCGCCGCACCATGCGGCGGTAATATAGGCAAGGGGTCTTTTCATAGAAAACCTCCGTTTCTTTGTGTTCAACCCTTTCCCCCCGCCCTTTCCCATTCATGGGAAAGGGGGCGGCTCTGGAGGATATGCCCCCGTCACGCCTCCGGGAATGGCACAGCCGGGGCCGCCCGTAAAGGGCAAGCCGCCGCAGGGCGGCGGTGCGATGCACCCTTGACGAACAGCGCCCGGCCATGCCGTGTAAAAGGCGGCGACGGGGGATAAATCCCAAGAGCCTTGAAAGAGGGAACGAAAAAGACCTCGGGACAAATTGTCCCAAGGCCGGTTACTTCTCCATATCCTTTTTCTTGTCGGGCTTGCCCAGCTCCGGGGGCTGCTTCTCCTTCCACTCGTCCAGCAGGGCCAGAATGGTGTCCTTCATCTCCCGGGGCGTCTTGTCTTTGCCAAAATACTTTTCCAGTTCGGCGCTATTGATGATCACCTTGTCAACCTCCTTTTTCTGTTCGCTCAAAATACCGTCGATCACATCGCCGTTCAGCTTGCCCTCCTTATCCAGTTCCCGCATCTTCTGCGCTTGGGAGAGTGACGGAGAGGACGCCTGCCCCTCAATGGCAACGGCAATATACTTCTGGTGCTTGGGGCGGATGAAAGAAATCTCCACGGCGGGAGTAAAGGCCAGTTTACTGGCATCCACCATATCCCGCAGTTCGGGGACAAGCTCGGTCAGGCGGATATACCGCTGCACCTGCTTGTAATTCATGCCGTTGCGATCCCCGACAATCTGCGTGGAGCGTTTTCCAGCGTCCTTATCAGCCTCGCCGGGCCGGGCTCCTTGATGCTTGATGGCCTCAACCTGCTGTTTCAGCGCAGCCCCTCTTTCTGTGGGCACGATCTTCTCCCGGTGCCGCAGGTTGTCATCCGTCATGGCGAGGATGGCCTCGTCATCGGTCATGTTGCGGACGATACAGGGCATATTGATAAACCCGGCCATTTCGCTGGCCCGCTGGCGGCGGTGTCCGGCGATGATCTCATATCCGCCGCCCTCACGGGGCCGCACCAGCGCAGGCTGATTGACCCCGGCAGCCTTGATCGACTCCACCAGCCCCTGCATTTCCGCATCGTCACGGACGCTAAAGGGATGATTTTTGAACGGGTGCAGTTCGGAAAGATTGAGATACACGATCTCCTCTTTCACGCCACGGGTGGCATCCCGAGGGGCGGGCGGCTGCTCGGTTGCAGCCGGGGCCTCCGTCGTAGCGGGAGCGCCTTTCCCGGCAGGCGGTTTGCTTTGGGACATTTTGTCCCGAGGTTGCGGCTTGGCCTTGTCGGGGGCCGCCTTGTCAGCCCTGGCCGGGCGGCCCCTGCGGGGCTTGGCCGCATCCTTCGCTTTATCCGCCTGCTTGCCCTTATCCGGGGCCGCAGCCTTTTCCGGGGGCTTGCCCTTCGCCGCCCCATCCCGGGCAGCGGTAAAATCCACCACCTTTCCGGCGGGGGCTGGATCTCCCATGCCGGGGATCGTGGTCTGCTTCTCGTCCTTGCCCGGCTGCGGTGTACCCTCCATAGACGGAGCAGGAGCGTCCTTATCTTTGGGAGCCTCCTTATCCGCCGGAGCCGGTTGCTCCGCCGCAGGGGGCGTTGCCACTTTGAACGCACCCTCTACCACGGAGGCATCCGCTTTGGCCGGAGTGGGCTGATCCTGCACCGGGGGATCAGCTTTGACAGGCTCTACCTTTTCCGGCTTGGGGGGCTCGTCTACCTTCCCGGCATCGGGAATATTCTTTTTATCGTCAGCCACTTAAAAACCTCCTCCGTTGTGAAATAGAAAAAGCCAGCCCGATGGCTGGCCTGTGGGGGAGCACCCCTCCTTTCTCGTTGGGATATATGAAAACGCCGCCCATAGTCCCGTTGGGCGGCGTAATTCTCAAAGAATAAATTTTTTAGATAAAAACCTCTTGCTTGCTGCTTGCAAACCATTGATATGACTGGATTTTTCCAAGTCCTATAATTACACTCCGACCATGCGGAGTGTCCTTATAGGATCTGAGTATCCTGCAAAGGCACTCCGCATTTTATTTACATCCATAGCAACACAAAACGCTAGATTGTGTGGAGGGCTTACCATAATGTCAGAGCATTATGAGCAGCTCCCCCACCACCGAGAATTCTCCTTGACAATTTGTTTCTTCTATTGTATCATGTTACAGGTAATTTGGAATAAATTATGCGCTAGTGTGGCTCAGAGGTAGAGCAGCTCACTCGTAATGAGATAGTCGCAAGTGGGGTGTGAGAAAGTCCTTGCCCCACTTGACTTTTCTTCTATTCCAAAAATGAGATAGTCGAAAAGGCCAAAAAAGTGATCAAAAATGCTGTTTGCTGGAATAGCTCAGTCGGTAGAGCAGCTGATTCGTAATCAGCAGGTCGCGTGTTCAAGTCACGTTTCCAGCTCCAGAAAGACCGTTTACCACATTGGTAAACGGTCTTTTTGTTGCCCACCTGTTGCCCATTTGGTCAACGATGGTCAACAGGACATTTTGAAGATACATCTTCAAAAACTGGCCCTTGGCTCTTCCCTTTGGAAGAGGTATCATGTCCCCACCAAAAGAATATAGGTGGTGAGGATATGGGCATTTTGGAAGAATTCTTTCTGGGTGAAGTCAGACCTTGGGAACAGTTTGGGTGTTCAGATGATCCAGTCTACAAGATGTACTCCCGCAAGATTGAGCAGTTGGAACACTCCCTGATGGTGGGTAGGTCTAAAAAAGAACAGAAAGTGTGCCAGGAGTTAAAGCATTTGAGGACAGTCCAGAGTAATATGGAGTTACAAAGGATGTTTATGTATGCTTTCCGTATGGGTGCTACTTTTGCTCTTGACCTTTTTGTGGAATAATTGGAAACACGGGTTGCCGATGTCGGCAACCCGTGTTATATTTAGTTCAGGAAGTTTTCAGGTTCAGTCAAACTCCAGCAGCTTGGATGCTGGTACTTGGGTCAGGTAGAATAAGTTTCGTAAAAACAAAAAGAGACATGGTTTGCAGATCTCTGGTAGAATGAAGTCGCGACACACCATTCGAAAGGAGACAGCAAACCATGTCGGAAAAGATTGTACAGCTAAATGAGGATGTTATCAAGGGCCAACTCAAGGAACTTGTGCGTGGAAGTGTAGAAGAAACGCTCAACGAGTTGCTGGAGGCCGAGGCAGAGAAATTGACCCAAGCGGCCCGGTACGAGCGCAACGAGCAGCGCCAGGGCTACCGCAGCGGCCACTATAACCGCAACCTCACCACCACTTCCGGGGATGTCACTCTCAAGGTGCCTAAGCTCAAGGGAATCTCCTTTGAGACTGCCATCATTGAACGGTATCGCCGCCGGGAGAGCAGTGTGGAAGAGGCTCTCATTGAGATGTACCTAGCCGGCATATCCGTCCGGCGTGTGGAGGACATCACCGAGGCCCTCTGGGGCAGCAAGGTCTCTCCCTCCACCATCAGTGAGCTGAACAAAAAAGCGTATGTCCATATTGAGGATTGGCGGAACCGTCCTCTGCAGGGCGGACGCTATCCGTATGTCTATGTGGATGGGATCTACCTGCGCCGCAACTGGGGTGGGGAGTTTGAAAATGTGGCTATTCTGGTGGCAATCGCGGTCAATGAGGATGGATACCGTGAGGTTTTGGGCGCCGCTGAGGGTATGAAGGAGGACAAGGCCAGCTGGATCAGCTTCTTTCAATGGCTCCGTGGGCGTGGCCTGGATGGCGTGAAACTCATTGTTGGCGACAAGTGCCTTGGTATGCTGGAGGCCGTGGCGAAGTGTTTCCTGAGGCTAAATACCAGCGGTGTACCGTCCATTTTTACCGTAATGTGTTCTCAGTCACACCTCGCTCCAAGGTAAAGCTGGTAGCTAAAATGCTCAAGGCGATCCACGCTCAGGAGAGCAAGAAAGCTGCCCGTGAAAAGGCTAAGGCTGTGGTGGAGGAGCTGCGCTCCATGAAGCTGAAAGAGGCTGCCAAGAAGGTGGAGAATGGCATTGAGGAAACACTGACTTACTGCGATTTTCCCAGCGAGCACTGGACTCGTATCCGTACTAACAATGTCATTGAGAGGCTGAACCGGGAGATCCGCCGCCGCACCCGTGTAGTTGGCAGCTTCCCGGACGGCAACTCTGCTTTGATGTTGGTCTGTGCCCGGCTCCGCCATGTGGCTGGTACCCAGTTGGGCAACAAGAAGTACATGAATATGAAGCATCTGGAGGCTTCCGTTGAGGATGCCTCCATTGCTGGCTGACTTCATTTACAACAGAGTCTGCGAACTAAAGTGCGAAAAATTCTGGACCTGTTGACAAAGATAAAATATGGGCCGAAAAATTATATTCTCAGCCCATATTTTATCCATATGTATTGCGGAAAAGATGGCCTTAACCATCCTCTTGAGATTTAATGCCATGGCAGATAGGAGGCATTCCTCCATGGCTGAGAGAATGCCCCTCTTATGTATTGTGGAAAGATTGTGTTCGCGCTTCATAACCGCAAAGCTGCCTTCGGCCCAGATTTTTCGTTTCCTCATCATGTGTAGGTATTCCGAAGTATTGACCCTTAAATGCCCTCTGTAAAACGCAGGATAGCAGCTGCTGGCCAAAATTCTTCTACGCACACTGGCCGTATCAAAACAAGCCTTACGGGAAGTGCATTTCCGGCAGACATCCCCTTGCACCTGGTAGCAGCGAAGGTATTTCCCTGTGGACTTATTGCAGTTCAGACGGTGATATACAAGGGGCTGTCCCATGGGGCAAATAAATGTATCCTGTTGCGGATCATATGAAAATCCATATTTACTTGGGTCATTGGGAAAACGGATGGTGGGAATATAACCGGTAATTCCCAATAGTTCCAAACCCCTGTGAACGGCACCAGTATCATACCCTCTATCCAAAGCAACTTTCTCCATAGACAGGCCCAACTGTTTTTGCTGCCGTTCAAGATGCCGCAAAACCAAGAGACTTTCTTTTTCATTTGCCGGGAATACGTCTACTCCTGTAACAATCCCATGCTTACAATCTACGGTCGCTTCCATGAGGTATCCCACACCTCGTTTGCTCCCGTGGTGGATATAGCCACACTCAGGATCTGTTGTACTTGTTGTAATCTTTTTGGTGATTGTATGACTCGCCGGCTTTTTAAATCCCGGCTGTGATGCAAGCTCTTGGTCCAGATCGTCAAGATAGCTCAGCATACTCTGCTCGACTTCAACTTCTATATCGATCCAGCTGTTCCTTGAAACTTCGGCGGGGATGTAGCTGCCATCGGCGGCCATCTCTTTGCCGTCTATCAAGTCCTGTTCCATACAGCGTCGGACAATTTTCAGAAAGATCTGTTGGAACAAGCTACTCTCATTCCACTTGCGGACTCTTGTTTTGCTGAAGGTAGAATGATCCGGTATTTTTTCTCCAAGTTCAAAGCCACAAAACCAACGATAAGCAATGTCTAGCTGAATTTCCTGGACAAGTCGGCGCTCTGACTTAATGCCGTAAAGGTATCCCACCAGCAGCATTTTAAACATACTAACAGGGTCAACAGATGGGCGGCCATTTGCAGGGTAATATGGCGCTACAAGATCGTAGATAAAGTCAAACGAAATCATCTGATTGATTTTCCGAAGTAAGTGATCGCGTGGAATTAATTCTGCTATATCCAGAATCACCATACTCATTTGACCGCTTTGCCGTCCCATCATGCTCCATTCCTCCCTTATTTCAATTATACCATGGGAATGGGGTATTTGGGACTTTTGTCAACAGGTCCAATTCTGGACACAACCTATAGAAAACAGTAGGAACTTTGATACACTCGTCATATAAGCACCTTTACAGTATTCCATATAGTCACGCCTTTCCCATATAAAAATATGCCGTACCTGAGTTGGTCAGGTACGGCATGACTCTTTTTGACACAAAATTGTACCTTCCACGCATGGCAAGGATTTTAATGTCAGGTCATAAACTCACGATTCTGCAACAACAAAAGCAGTGGCCATGCCGCCGGTTGTTGTGATGGAAACGAAAAGCGATGTGATCTCGGCACAGTCCAATATCGCTTGGAGAAAGCTGTCAACATAGATATATGGGCTTCCGTCCTCATTGTTTCTCGTCTCGATTCGGCGGTAGTCAAATCCCTTGTCAGCCAGCCTTGGGGCAATTGCTTTAAACGCAGCCTCTTTTACAGCAAATCGGGAGGCAAGATATTCTGCCGGGCCTGCCTTTTCTTGGGCGGCGGACAATTCTCCCTGGGTAAATACTTTGGACAGAGTGCCTTTGCTCATACGTTTTAACAGACCCTCGACGTCTCCGATGACGACCGTATCAATTCCGATCCCCCTGATCATGGCCATCTCCTCCTGCTCCCCTGTATGTTTACTCAACATTCCAGCGCGGAATTTTGAAACTGATACGAAAGGATATAATACTGCCGTTCTGTGGCAGATTCAGGTAGTTCTCCCAAAAGCTCGTTGATTTTTTCAAAACGATAATTGAGGGATGAACGGTGCATATTCATCGCCTTTGCCGTTTGGACTAGATTTCTGTCGTTCAAATAATACATATAGAGGGTATATGCCAGTTCAGTGTTGTTTTTTTGATCGTGTGCAGAGAGACATTTCAGTGTGGGGCAGAGGAAAACCTCCAGAGGCTCCTTTTGCAGGAACAAATTTTTCAAATGCACAAGATAATAATCTTCGTATCGGTAACAGCCGGGCACGTCGTGAATGGCCCGTGCCGCTTCCAAAGCCCTCAGTGCCTGAATATAGTAGGAACGGATCTCCATAATATTGGAAAAATGGTTGCTGAGGGAGGCATAGAGTTTATTTTTCACACAGAACGTGCAAAACGATTTGAGCGATGCTTCCGAAAGCCTGCCGTTGGGCATGACCGGGACCAAGGCGAGGAGCTTTTTCTCATAAACGACAATCCTGCTGTTGGCAAAGAGGTATTCAAGCTGATTGCGTATTTGCAGCATATTGACAGCGCCCGGCGTCAGCTCTGTTGAAATAACAAGGCAGCGCATATTGCCGGGGAAGGTGCGGTCCAGCTGATAAATAAATGCCTGATAGGCGCCGCTCACGACCACCGCCTCATCCAGCAGATCGAGGATAAAATGCTCAGACGGCCGTTTCCCATTTTGGTGCAGAAGCTCATCGTGTTTCATTTGCAAATAGATATAGCTGCGCAGAACCATCAGAAGCTCCCTGTCCATCTCAGTAAAGGTGTGCTCGAACTCATTGACCACGATATGGCCGTAATCCTTCTCGGCGCAGACAGATACCAGCAGCTGGTTGATCTGCATCTGCTCATGGAATGCCATGATCGGAATTTTGCTCTTTTTGACCCGGCTGTGGAGTGCCCCGCGATTTGCGAACGTGTAATCCCCGCTGGAAAATCCCCCGTTTTCAAGCAGCAGATCTGTAACCTGCATTTCTTGGGCCTGAAGTGCCTGTCTGGTAAGGCCAGCGATCCAGTAGGAGGAATCGAAAACCACGAGAGGGTTCCGCAGGAACGGATAGGCCGCATCCACCAGCGTCTGAACCCTTGCGCCCCCTGTCAAGGCATCCAAAAGCACAGCGCTCATGGCGCTTTTTTGATCCTCTATGAGAAAGCGTTCCCGAATGGTTTGGACGATGCGCCCTGTCTGTTCTGTTTGGATGAACAAAATGCAGCCCTGCCATGCGTTCAGCAACTGCGCTTTCTCAAATGCGGGGCCGGTGCAGAACACCAGATGGCCACAACCGCTCTGCGTCTGCCGCTTAACCGCCTCCAAGCTGTCGCTGATATACACCGTGTCCGGTAGCGGAGAGACATTCTGCTCCCGAAGGATCTCCCAGCGGGTCAGGCGGTCGTCTCCGAGGGGGGCGCCCAACAGCTCGGTTTTATCATGGGCGTCGAATAATTTCTGAAGCAAACTGACGGTAATACACATGAAACCTTCCTCCTCTGGAAAACTCTCATGCCGTTTTCTGTCGTATCTTTGTAATTATAGCAAATCGGTTGCCTACATTCATCGTACAAGTTTGTAGGAAACGGGTTTGCTTTTTCCAAAAGCTATGTATGTGGCATTTAGGGACAACCCGATTATAATTATATTATTCAAAAACGAACTGGTTCGCAACAAAAAATTCGTGGAAGTTTATAGGGGAACAGGAGGAACATGCTGATGAAAAACGCCTACACGATTCTAACGGTGAATCCCGGTTCGACGGGGACAAAGCTCGGGCTGGTCCGTGGGGACGAGATTTTGCTGGATCTGAACGTGGACACCCCGAAAGGGATGTTTCAGGACTGCCCGAATTTCGAGGATCAGGTACCCAAGCGTGAGCAAATGATTTGGGATATGCTGCGGGAGGCAAAGGTCGAACTGGAATCCATTGACGCCGTATCCGGTCGGGGCGTAGGCGTCCATTCCTGCACAGGCGGTACATATCTCATCAACGACCTCGCCTATGAGCACGCGCTGCACGACGTGGAAGGCATCAATCATCCTGCCACACTGGGCATCGTGCTTGCCGCCAAAATCGCGGCAAAGCTGAATGTGCCCGCCTACTTCGTAAATCCCATGAGTACGGACGAGTTGAGCGATGTGGCCCGGATGACCGGTATCCGAGATTTGTACCGGCCCTCCCACGCCCATCCGCTGAATATGAAGCAGGTGGCCATTCATCACAGCGAACTGATGAAGAAGCGCTATGAGGACTGCAATTATGTGATTCTGCACATGGGCGGCGGGACAAGCATCGCCGCCCACGAGAAGGGGCGGGCTGTGGACAGCACCCGCATCGGGGACGGCCAAGGTCCGATCTGCCCGAACCGGAGCGGTGATCTGTGCATTGACGATGTGATGACCCTGATCCGAAGGGGCATGACGCCGGAGGAGATTAACGAGATTGCCTCCCGCCGGGGCGGGCTCATGCAGCTGTGCGGTACCGACGATGTACGGAAAATCCGCAGCGAACTGATTCCTGCCGGAGATCAGCGGGCTAAGCTGGCGCTGGATGCCATGGAATATACGATGGTCAAATGGGCCGCCATGATGGCCGGGGCCCTGCGGGGGCAGGTGGACGCCATCCTGATGACGGGCGGCCTTGCCAACGACAAGGTCTTGGTGGAACAGCTCACCAAGGATCTGAGCTGGATCGCCCCCGTCTACGTCTATCCGGGCAGCTTCGAGACCGAGGCGCTGGCATCCGGGGCAATCCGTGTCCTGAGCGGCGTGGAGGAAGTCAAGACGTACACGGGCAAGCCGGTATGGAGCGGTTTTGCGTTTGACTGAGACAGGGCGGGCACAGTTTCCCGCGTTCACGGCGCACTGTCCCGAGGGTGTGCTGGAGATGAAGTTCACTGTCTCCCACTGTCACATAGACTCGTCCGGGCGGATGCCACCCCATGTGCTGGCCAAAGTGATGGAGGCCGCTGTAAAACGGCAGATGGAGGCGTACGGCTGGGACAGGGAAACGGTGGAGAAAAAGAATATCGCCTTGGTCGTCGGGTGGACCTCCATTCACATCAAGCGGCTGCCCCGTTTGGATGAGAACCTTTTGGTGCGGATCTGGCCGGGCCGGAAAAAATGCTCCATGCACGTTCGGAAATACGCGTTTTTCGCCGATACGGGCGAGACGCTGGTCAGTGCCGCGGTGTTGTTTCTGCCCATGGATCGAGCCAGTCGGAAGCTGACGGCGGCAGAAATCCCGGTTCTGCCGGAGGTGGTGATATCCGGAGAGGCAGATGTCCCCAGCCTGCGCAGGGCGTTCCCCGAGGAACTGCCCAACCGATTTGTACGGACAGTCTGTGCCTATGAAATCGACGAGAATGGGCATATGAACAACACTTGTTATCTGCAATGGGCCGATGAGCTTTGGGCGGGCGGTCACCATGGGCAGTATGAACCGCGCTCCATCTGGATGCAGTATATCAACGAGTTGATGGAAGGCCAGACGGTGGCGCTGGGCTACGCCGTAGAGGGACAGTGCCTGTATGTGCGCGGGAGCGTTAACCAAGTGGATTCGTTTCTTGCCGTGATCCAATATGAATCCTGTGACGTTCCTGCCGGCGGCAGGGATCGTCTACAGTAGATAAAATACACCGAAGGAGAAACACAAACAAAACTATTTTGAACGGAGGGGCAAGGAAGAATGGTCGTAGAAAACAGAGGTCAACAGCAGAGCGTGCGGTATGTGGTGGATACAGACCGCTGCTGCGGGTGCAGGCGGTGCATCCGCAGGTGTCAGGAGAACGTGTGGCAATGGGACGAGGAGCACCATCACGCATATCCGAAGTACCCGGATGAATGTGTCCTGTGCTATCAGTGTGAAATGGATTGCCTGAACAACGTCATTGACATTCAGGCAATCGCTACGCTGCAGGTCGATCCGCTGGAGTACAGTGCGGAGTTGATGAAGAAAAAGGAGGCGGAACAGTAATGGCAGATGTGAAGGATTACGGTGAACTGTTTACTGCGGATATCTTGGTTGTCGGCGGCAGCATGGCCGGCCTGACCACTGCCATCCGAGCCAAGGAAAAGAACCCGGAGCTGGATATTCTGGTGATCGACAAGGGCGTCATCGGCTGGAACGGGCAATCCACAAAAGCCGGCAACGGGATCCGAGCCACCTCAAAGCATCCGGACGGCGTGATGAACGCCTTGGGTTATCTGGTGAACGCCCACACCCCGTTTTTGAACGATCAGGAATTCCTCAAGCGGTACTTAGAGGTTCATCGGGACAACATTGACTACATGAAGCACTGCGGCGTCCAGCTCTCCTGCGATGAGCAGGGCAACGCCACGCCGCTGCCGTTTATCCCTGACGCACTGGATATGGCGGGCATCTCCATCAACGTCAACGCTCAGCTCCGGTCCTTTGCCCTGAAGCTGGGTATCCGCTTGATGAGCCGTGTCAACATTTTTGAACTGCTGACCAGCAAAACTGGCAAGGTCATCGGCGCCATCGGCTTTGATATGGACCACGGCGAATGCAAGATCTTCCACGCGAAGGCGGTAGCTATGGCCACGCAGGGCTGCCATTTCAAGAAGATCGGTTTGGAGTTTATGGGATACGGCACCGGCGTAGGCGCCATGTACCGCGTCGGCGCGGTGATGCGGAACGTGGAGTTCTCCACCCAAGTGGACGTGGTATTCAAAAAGACCAACACGCCCATCTATGGCGGTTTTAACATGATCTGCAACAAGCACGGGGAGAACCTGACCCAGAAATATATCGGCCACATCGAGTGGGAGGTGACCCCCACCTTGGTCAACGCCATGGTGCAGGAGATTGCGGCGGGCAATGGGCCGCTGTGGGTGGATCTGGAGAAGCCTGACGAGGTCCGTATGATGATCGGCGGCACGGACATGGACGAGTCCACCCAGCGTATGCTGCGCGACAAGATGGCGTGGGAGCATTTGGTGTTCACCAAGACGGCGAAAAACATCGGCGATGTGGGCACGAAACCGGAGGCCACCATCAAAACGGTCATCCAAGTGGAGCCAATCAAAGTGGATACCGACATCAAGACAGATGTGGAGGGCCTGTGGGCCCCCGGCAAGGTCTCCACCCAAGGCAACGCTTACTTCGGCTGGACCCGGGGCGACGGCTTGGGCAACGCCGCCACTACCGGCATGATGGCCGGCGACAGCATCGCTCCCTATGCGGCGGCCGCGGATTGGGATGAACTTGACCTTGCGCAGGTGGCCACACTGAAGGAAAAGATTTACGCTCCGCTGAACCGTCCCAACGGGCGGCAGCCGAAGGAGATCTATGATATGATCGAGCGCTATATCTTCGATGTCAACAAGTGTGTCCTGAAAAGCGAGGCTGAGATCCATAAGGTCTATCAGGACATTGCGGAGATGAAAAAGCTGATCCCCCAGCTCACGGCGGACGACCCCCACACGCTCTCCAAGTGCTTGGAGGCGGCGGACACCATCCTGTGCTTGGAAATGATCTTCCGCTCCGCGGATATGCGCAAGGAGAGCCGCGGCATCATGTATCCCCACTACCGGACGGACTATCCCGAGACGGATAACGAAAACTGGCTGAAGTGGATCAATATCCGTCAGGGCAAGGACGGCGAGATGGAGCTGTTCACGGAGGACATCCCCATGTGGAGATATCCCATCCGCCCGGAGGGGTACCAGATCCCTGAAGGCCATGTGGAAGAATACTACAAATAAGGAGGGGTGCGGGAATGAACACAGTCAATATCAAAATCAACGGCTATGACTATACCATGAAGCGTGGGATCACAATCTTGGACGCGTCCTTTGAGACACTGAAATTCCAGCGGGAGTTTTTACAGCAGCCGATCCCCACCCTTTATTACCTGAAGGGCGTCGTCGATGTGGACGATTCCGGCGTCTGCGTGGTGGAAGTGGACGGCAAGCTGATGAACGCCTCCACCACCCGCATCCGTGAGGGCATGGAGATCCAGACCCGGAGTGACGCGGTGATGGCGGCGCGGCGGGAGGCGCTGGCCAAGATCTTGGCGATCCACAACAAGTCCTGCGTCTATTGTATGCGCTCCACCCAGTGTGAGCTGCAAAACCTGCTCCATGAGTACGGTTTTACAGACGAGGCGGAGCTGCCCATGAGCAGCATCCAGCCCTTAGACCTCTCCTCGGTGGTGCTGGTGCGGGACAACAACAAGTGCATCCGCTGCAAGCGCTGTGTCAATGTATGTGCTAAGATGCAGGCTGTCTCCGCCATCGCCGCCACCGGCACCGGTTTAGAGGCCAGCATTGAACCAGCGTCCCCGAAGGGCCTTGCCGCGGCCAGCTGTGTCAACTGCGGCCAGTGTGTGGCCGTGTGTCCCGTGGGTGCGCTGACGGAAAAGCCCCAGTGGGAGCTGGTAAAAGAGGCGATTGCGGATCCCGACAAGTTTGTCGTGGTACAAGTGGCCCCGGCTGTCCGGGCCGCCCTGGGTGAAAACTTCGAGTTCCCCATCGGCATCGATACAGAGGGCCGGATCGCCGGTGCGCTGCGGCGGCTGGGCTTTGACAAGGTGTTTGACACCAAGGTGGGCGCCGATCTGACCATCATCGAGGAGGCCAACGAGCTGATCGAGCGGATTGAGAACGGCGGTGTGCTGCCTATGCTGACCTCCTGTTGCCCCGGCTGGGTAAAGTATGCGGAGCATTTCTACCCGGATATGCTGGACAATCTCTCCACCTGCAAATCCCCCCATACCATGTTTGGCGCCATCATCAAGTCTTGGTATGCGGAGAGGATGAACATACCCAAGGAGAAGATCATCACCGTCAGCGTCATGCCCTGCACGGCGAAAAAGTTTGAGATCACCCGCCCCGACGAGTGCGGCGCGGATGTGCCGGACGTGGACTATGTGATCACCACCAACGAGCTGGGCACCATGCTCAAGGACGCCGAGATCCAGTTGGAGGCCATCTCCCCCTCGGAGCGATTTGATGAACCTCTGGGTGAGGGAACCGGCGCGGGTGTGATCTTCGGCGCCAGCGGCGGCGTGATGGAGGCCGCCCTGCGCACCGCTGTGGAAAAGCTCACCGGGAAGCCTCTGGAGAACCTGGAGTTCACCGACGTGCGCGGCATGAACGGCATCAAGGAAGCCTCTTACGACCTCAACGGCACCCAGGTCAAGGTGGCTGTGGTCTCCGGTCTGGCCAACGCCAACGCCCTGCTGACCCGTATCAAGACCGGTGAGGCGGACTATCAGTTCGTGGAGATCATGGCCTGCCCCGGCGGCTGCGTCAACGGCGGCGGACAGCCTCACCAACCGGCGGTGGTACAGGCACTGCAGGATGTCCCCGCAGTGCGGGCAGCCGCGCTCTATCTCAACGACGACCAGAGCGTCCTGCGCAAGTCCCATGAGAACCCGGAGCTGAACAAGATCTACGCGGACTACCTTGGAAAGCCCGGCAGCGAGAAGGCCCACAAGCTGCTGCACACCAGCTACATCATGCGGTAAATCAGGCAAGGCCGGAAAACTCAATGGAACCATGCGGCGATCCGACTTGCCGCATGGATCCATTAACTTCCAACCAATCAATTCTATCAGACAGGAGGCTAGAAACGAAATGAGTTTCAACGATAACGTCCCGAAACTGAAGCCCTATTCCAGAAGCGTATCCATCATCGGCGTGGGCGCCACTCCATTTGTGCGCGTCCTGGACGACCCCGCCGTAGACGGCCTGTGTGAACCGGAACTCTTTGGCTACGCCGCCCGGGACGCCATGAAGGACGCCGGGATCGACGGCAGCGACGTGGAGTTCTACATCCACGGTCAGGCCGGCCCCGGCTGGACCAGCAACTACGCCACCCCCAATATGCACGTCGCCAACTGGATCGGCATGAAGGCCAAGGGTTCCTACCACCACAGCGAAGCCTGCGCCACGGGCTATGTGGCTCTGGAGACCGCGGTGCAGTTAGTGGCCTCCGGGCAGTATGACATGGTGCTGAGCGGTTGCATCGAGATGCCCTACTCCATCGCCTATCCCACCCGCGTGCTCACCAAGCGCCGCTTCGGCACCGACGCCATCTTCCATGAGACGCTGTGCTCCACCCTGCCCCGGGATTATACCCTGTTCACCCGCGGCGCCCTTCCCTTCAACTCCGAGTCCTGGCTGGACTATTACGTCAAAGAGAACAATATCAGCCCCGAGGACGTGGACGCCTTTATGACGGCGCTGTCCATTCACAGCCGCCGGGCCGCCGCGCTGAATCCCCTGTCCGCCATCACCAGCAAAACCTATGACGAGCTGGCCGCCGAGGCGGGCATGGACTCCGCTTATGAGTACCTCCACTCCAAGTTCAACCCACTGATCGGCAAGTATATGCGGGGTGCTCACTTTGAGCAGCGATGCGACGGCGCTGCCGCCGTAATCGTCTGCCCGACGGAGAAGGCTTACCAGTACACAGACCATCCCATCGAGGTGCTGGGCGTGGGCCACTCCTGTCTGGAGAACAGCAACCCGAGGCTGGAGATGCAGGCCACCACGAACGCCTACCGCCAGATGAAAGAGCTGACCGGCCTGACCGGCGCGGATATGGATCTATTCCTGACCAACGATTTCTATAACCAGTCCCAGATGCTGGCCGCCGAGATCTGCGAGTATCTGCCCAAGGGAGAGGGCTGGCAGTATGTCCGGGATGGCCGTATCGCCTTTGACGGGGACCGCCCGGTGAACTCCAACGGCGGGCGCTGCCATTACGGCCACGCGGCGGGCGCCTCCGGTCTGCACGATCTCTACGAGGCCGTGCACCAGATGCGCGGCGACGCCGGGGCCACCCAGGTGAAGCACGAGGTGAAGCGCACCATGCTCCGCGGCTTCGGCGGCGCGCAGAACCTGCTGAATATCATGTTGGAGAAAAAGTGAGATGGGAGGAAACGCTGTCATGACAAAGTATGATTTGAAGCCCATCGTAAAGACCTTTTATGACGCACTGGAAGAGGGCACGATATTGGGCCGCAAATGCCTGCGGTGCGGACACATCGAGTTTCCCCCGTTCCTCTGCTGCAACGCCTGCGGCGGTCTGGACACCGAGTGGGTGGATCTGACCAATGTGCGGGGCGTGGTCAAGCAGGCCCTGCCCACCAAGGGTGCTTTCGGCGACCCTGATTTCCGCAATCAGCACGGCGACTACTTCGCCGTCGAAGTGGAGATCCCCGGCGCCGACCCCTTTAACACCAGCCTTCTGCATGTGGATTACGACAAATACGCGGAGTTCGACAAGGCGATCAGCGAAAAGCCCGTGGCGGTCAAGCCGCTGATCATCCAGGACGAGGATGTCAAGGTCGTGGTGTGGGAGATCGACGGGGAGAGCGAGTTCAAGAAGATCCCCGAGTTGAAGCCCGCGAAGAAGGCCGAGGAGTCCGCCCCCGCGGCGGTCCCAGTCCCAGCTGGACCCGCCGGCGCGGACGATGAGATCGCCCAGACCGTCATCAGCTGCGCGGCGGAGGCCTACGGCGTAGACAAAGCGGCCATCACCCTGGACACCGACATCCGCGAGGACCTCTCCAACGAGTCCATGAAGATGATCGTGATGATCTCCGAGATTGAGGAGCGGCTTCAGGTCACCATCGAGATCCAGGAGGCCAGCCTGCTCAACACCGTCGGCGAGTTCGTCGCCACGGTAAAGGAGCGGAAGGGCATCACTGTCGATCCTCAGCCCGCGGGGACGCCGAACGCACCCCAGGCCAAGGAAAGCGCCGCGAAACGCGCCGCCGCCCCCGTGGACGACCCGGTGGGCCAGACCGTTATCGAATGCGCGGCCGAGGCCTACGGCGTGGACAAGGAGACTATCTCTCTGGACACGGACATCCGTGAGGACCTCTCCAACGAGTCCATGAAGATGATCGTGATGATCTCTGAGATCGAGGAGAGGCTCCAGGTCACCATCGAGATCCAGGAGGCCAGCCTGCTGAATACCATCGGCGAGTTCGTCGCCAAGGTGAAAGAGAGGCTTTGAGCATGAGCTTTATTGATTCGATTTATGAAAAGGCGAAGGCCGATGTAAAAACCATAGCCATTCCTGAGTACGACAACGACTACATGATGAAGGCCGCTGTAAAGGCCCATCACGACGGGATCGCCAATATCCTCCTGGTGGGCCCCGCCGCCGAGGTACAGGCGCGGGCGGACGAGCTGGGCCTGGACATCGCCGGCATCCCCATTGCTGACCCGGGGGACGAGACCTTTGTCAGCGCCCTTCTGGATCGCTATGCCGCCCTGCCGGAGAAAGTGATGCCCAAGAGCTTCATTGCCAAACGGATCACCAGCCCCCTGTACCTGGCTCTGGTGATCGAGGCCGTGGGCGACGCGGACGGCACGCTGGCCGGGGTGAACGCCACCACCTATGAGTTCATCATGGCGGCCAACAGCACCATCGGCCTGAAGCCCGGAGTCCCCACCGCGTCCGGCATGCTGATCGTGGAGGCGGAGGACTTCGGCGGCCAGCAGGGTACCTGCTTCGGTATGTCCGACGGCGCGGTCTGCATTTCTCCTACGGTGGAGCAGCACGCCAGCATCGCCATTGCTTCCTGTGAGACGTTCCGCGCAATTACGGGCGTCGAACCCCGGTGCGCGTTCCTCTCCTACTCCACCGACGGCAGCGGCGGTTCCAGTGAACCTGTCAAGAAGATCCGCGATGCGCTGGCTTTGGCGCAAAAGCTGCGCCCGGATCTCAAGATCGACGGAGAATTCCAGACGGATGCCGCCATTGACGAACGCGTCGGGGCAAAGAAGGTGAAACGCCCCAGCGAGGTTGCCGGCAGGGCCAATGTGCTCATTTTCCCAGATGCGGCAGCCTGCAATATCGGCTCGAAGCTGGTGCTTCGCTTTGCGAAAGGCGTGAAGCAGTACGGGCCTCTATATCAGGGGTTCCGCCTTCCAATCTTGGATTGCTCCCGGAGCGATACTGATGTGACTCTCTACAACAACATTGCGCTGCTCAGTGTGCTTGCGGCGGATCAGCAATCGTAATAACGCAGTGTAGCGCCAATTTAGAAAGGACCGTCTGGATATCTTGACAAGGGAGGAACTTCACTATGGACAGCAAGCAGTTGACCAACAACCGCTTCGGCAAATGGGGCTGGAGCATGATCATCTACACACTCCTGCTCTACTATATTTACGCAGGACTCTGTGTAGACAGCATGAACCTTTACCCGGATGTGTTTGCGGGTATGTATGGAATGGACCGAAACCTGCTTCTGGGTTTGGCCACCCCTGCCGGTGTCATTGGTGTATTGGGCGGTGTGGTATTTGGCCACATCTGCATGAAAACAGGTGTCCGCCTGATGTCCGGCATATCATTGATTATCGCCGGTATCCTGTATATCATCTTTGGTTTTGCCAGCACCCCCGTTTTATATTTGATCGTACTCACTGCGCTGTGCTTTGTGGCCAACGCTTTCGGACTCATTTCTACCGCCACCCTGATGGGCAACTGGTTTCCCCGCAAGAAAGGCATTGCGCTGGGCTGGGCCACCATGGGCGCGCCTTTGGCCACAGCCACCTTTGTAGCCCTGTTGAGCACCCTGTACGGTGCCATCGGTCTGCCAATGACTTCTGCGGGCGTGGGTATCGTGGTGATGCTGATGGGAATCATCACCTTCTTCTGGGTAAAGGATTATCCGGAGGAGGTAGGAGTCTATCCCGATAACATCAAAGAAGGCGGCGAACAGCTGTCTGCTCAACTCAACGAGATGAAGTCCTACAAGAGCAGCTTCACTGTGGGACGTCTGCTGCGGGATAAGGATATGTGGCTCATTGCCGTCGGCTTTGGCCTCCTGTGGATGGTCACTGTAGGGATCGTGTCCCAGTTTGTGCCCCGGATGATCAGCGTGTGGGCTCCCGCTATGGGAGCTGAAGCGGCCCAAGGCAAGGCTATGCTCATGCTCACCGTAGCCGCGTTGATTGGGCTGGTCGGCTCCTATTTTTGGGGTTGGTTGGACCAGAAGGTGGGGACCAAGCCCGCTTCTTGTGTCTACTCCCTGTCTTATATCGCCGCCCTACTGTTGCTGATTTTTGCACAGGTGGAGATCCTCATCTATATTGCCGTTCTCTTTGTGGGCTTTGGCATCGGCGGCCTGCTGAATCTGATGCCTTCTCTGGTCATTTCCGTGTATGGCCGGCATGATTTTCAAGCTGCCAACAGTTTGGTATCTCCCATTGCCTCTCTGCTGCAAAAGGCTGCTTTCGCCTTGATGGCTGTTCTGCTCACAATTTCCAATGGTGACTACACACTGCCCTATGCTGTATTTATCGGGGTGGATGTGCTGGGATTGATCCTGCTGCTGTGTGTCACCAATCAATGTAAGGGCCGGCAGGATTGAATTGATTGACCAATCCTGTTCTCCTCTCTTAGCCCCCCGTATGCTCTTTATACGGGAGGGCACCCTTTTATCGAGCACAGCAGTTTCCGATTAACCAGAAAATCAATACCATGTGGTCTGGCCGGCAGCTCAGCATCCAATGCTATGATTAATACAAGAAAAATATAGCAATGAAAAGAGAAAAAATATATGGTGCTGCTGATATACGTGCATCCAAAACGCAGGTTGCTCTGCGAAAAAACATTATACGTCTGTTCCTTTCTTGAAATCCGATGTTTCTGTGAAACATCGGATTTCTGTTTTTGTCGAGTTTTGATGGTTCATGTCGAAAAATTGTGCAGCTGGGACGACACCACAGTGTGGCAGCCCTATATCGCCAAATACCCATGATCACCAGCCTCAGAGTTCCACCTAAGAGGTCTGAAGCTGGTAACCATGTGCAGGTTGGCCAGCGCAGACCCCACAGCCTTTTTGCCACGATCTCCAACCTCAGATCCTCCAAAATTCTGAGATTGGAGACTATACATATGAGCTATGACATAACTGAAAGTGGGAAGCGTATTCGCCAACTCTGCATTCAAAAAGGATGCACACAAGAAAAAATGCACGAACGCTGAATATTGACAGAAGTTTTTATGGCCGCATTGAATCTGGGAAAAAGGGTTGCTCTGTGGATCCCAAGACGCCGGGCCGCTGCCGCCCCGCCGATCTCGTCCGCCAGCTTCAATGCCTCTGCTCGCTCCTCCGCAGTGTACCTCTTTCCCATGTTGAGCCCTCCTCAGCTTTCTCTATTTTACCATCTTTCCTTGCGTTCCGGGACTCAACTTTTATGATAACACTCCATTTTGAATTGCTCCACCTGATTTGGCTTTTCCTCCTGCATGATGGACAGGATCACATCCGGGTTTAACTTGCCTTGCTCTGAAAAGCTCCGTATTTTGATGGCCTGGGCATGGGACGGAGTGCGGTCCTCGCCCTCCATAACCTCCAGCAAGGCGGTCTGCTCACTTTCTGGCAGATAGGACAGCTCCACGGCGGGGCGCAGGGCCATTTGCGGCTTGCCCGTTTCTTTCAGCACAGTATTGTCAACCATGCTCAAAATTAGGGGAATCAGGTTTATTAGGCGGATATAGCGGTGGATTTGCCTGGAACTATCGGGGGCTTCCGCGGCTAAATCGTTTCTGGAATTGATAGTAGCAGACTTTTGGCCCACTGGGCCAAAAGTTAAATCTGTGCATTCTCCCTGTCGCTTCATGGCATCCAGCTTCATTTTGTAGGCAAACGCTTTTTCTGATGGTAAGACCTGCTCCCGCTGAAGGTTGCTGTCCACCATGACGATGATGGCTTCATCGTCGGTCAGCTCCCGGACAATGCAGGGAACCGTGGGCAGGCCCACCAGCTCTGCAGCCAGCTTGCACCGGTGGCCGGACACCATTTGATAGCTGTTGTCCGGCATGGGCCGCACCAGCACCGGGGAGAGGATGCCCCGTTCCTTCACACTATCCACCAGCCGCTCCATCTCCTCGTCCATCCGCACTTTGAACGGGTGGGAGGGAAAGTCGCTGATCCCGGTGGTGGGCAAGTCGGTCACATAACTGCGCTGGGCGTTGTCCCGTTCTGCCTGGGTCGAAACCAAGTCATTATAAGCCTCGTCAGGCCCAGATCGATCACGGTTCCTTTGCTCAAGGGCAATCACCTCCTTCACCAGCGCGGTATACGCCACCGCCACTTTTCCCTTGCTGTCATGGGCAAAGATTCTCTTTCCCTCCACGCTGCACTCCGCCGCACGGACGGAAAAGGGGATCTCTGTGTTCAACACCCGAAGATAGCTCCCGGTCTGCCGCAGGGCACCAATGATGCTTTTAGCGTTATTGGTGCGGTTGTCCACCATGGTCAGCAGGATACCGTCGATCTTCAGCGCCAGATTGATTTGCCGCCGCACCTTTGCAACTGAGCCCATCAGTAGCTTCAAGCCCTTGGTGGACAGATAGTTTGCCTGGCATGGAATGAGCACCAGCCATGGCATTGATAGTCAGCATACCCAGCGAGGGCATACAGTCGATGAGAACATAGTCATAGCTCTGCTTGACTGCCTCTAGGTAGCCCAGCAGCACAAACTCCCGGCTCATGGTGTTCACAAGGCTCACCTCAAAGCTGGACAGGCCGATGTTGGATAGTACAAGATTGACACCCTCAATGTCCTTCAAGATACCTCGGTCCATCGGTGAAATCACCGCATTCTCCACAACGCTCTGCATCAGGTCAGAGATGGTCGTGTCCAAGTCATCCGGGTCCTTCACGCCCAGACTCACCGTAAGACTTCCCTGGGGTTCTGTGTCCACCAGCAGCACCTTTTTCCCCTGCTGTGCCAGTCCCACACCTAAATTGACCGTGGTGGTCGTCTTTCCACCCCGCCTTTCTGATTGGTGACAGCAATCACCTTGCACTTGTTCATGGATTTCTGCCTCCTTTCTCTGGATATACAATTTAATCCAGAAGAAAGATTCAAGAAAGAAGATAGAGTTTGGAACAGTAATGGGTTGGGGTGTATTTATAAGTTTGGTATTTTTGATGTTCTTTTTATTAAAGGGTTGTGAAAGTGCCTTTGCTGTTTGATTTTTAGGGATTTATAAAAAATAAACTAAAAATGAACAGAATAGGCATAAATAAATCTGTCCTCAACATAAACGGGGACAGTTGAACTTATTCTCTTTGAAGATGTTTTTTCAAGGAGGATTTTTTTATGCGTGTAAGTGAGATAACAGAATTTTTGGAACACGCCTACGGCGTGCTGAATGAGGTCTACTTTGAGAGCAGCCTTCCCCCTGTGGTTATCACGGTCCAGAGCAGCCCTAAGGCTTATGGTCACTATACTACTTGGGATGCGTGGCGTCAGGATGAAAAGGGATATAGGGAAATCAATCTGGGGGCAGAAAGTTTGAACAGACCCATTGAATTTACCATAGCCACCTTGATACATGAGATGGTACACCACTACTGTGCTATGGCTGGTATCAAGGACACCTCAAGGGGTGGGACCTACCATAACAAGAAATTCAAAGCAGAAGCAGAAAAGCGTGGCCTGGTGATTGGGTATGATAGTAGGATTGGTCACTCCCCTACCAGCCCCTCAGAGGGTCTTATCGCCTTTATAGAGGGCCAGGGGTGGACAGGTATTGACCTGAGTAGGACAGGCTGGTATGGTGTGTCTGGTGGTGCTGAGGGTGGTTCTGGTGGTGATCCTGATGGTGGAGCAGAGACAGGAAAGAAAAAAAGTAATGTCAGGAAATACCTGTGTCCCTCTTGCGGGTGCAGCGTGAGAGCCACCAAGGAAGTACATATTGGGTGCCTGGACTGCGACTGCCCTATGGAGCTGGTGGAGAAGTGAATTTTGATATTATGGACGATTAAGCAGCCGGAGACCACCAACGGGTGGTCTCCGGTGTCTTTAGATGCTCAAAATCGTAAAAAATTGTTTTTGACAGGAAGGAAAAGTACAGACAGAGCAAGGAATTAAAACCCTTGCCAGACCTGAGAAATCAGGATGCTGCTGTTTTCCTTGTCCTGTAAGGGTTTTTGAGTGGTATGTCTAAAAATGAGATCTGGAGCTGGATTTTCAGGAGGATGGCTGCCTTTCCCTTACCCACCTTTTGTTCTTTTGACCTACTCAAAATATGGGGGGTGGGAGTGACACACTTTTTGTTCTTTTGTTTGAAAGTGTATATTCAAGATTGCCACTATCTCAGTCTTGGGTTATACTGGTAGAAAAAGAACAAAAGGTGGGCTGATGTGTGGGAGAGAACAAAAGATACAAAAAGAGTGAGAAGTACAAGGGCGTCTATCAGAGGAAAGATGGAACCTGGTTTTATAGAATCAAAATAACCCTTGGAGTTGGGGAAAAGCCTACATATATCCAGCAAGGTGGTTTTGACTCTGAAGAAGTAGCACATCGCAGCAGATTACTCAGATTAAATATAGAGTTGTACTCAGCAGATAAATGGAATGGGACTGCCAAATCAACAGCCATTGATAATACCTTTTCTACGGTGTTCAGCAGTTTTTTAGCAGACTGTGAGAGCAGCAGTTCCCAAAAGAAGTATCAGGCGTTATATAATGCTCACTTAAAAAGATGGAGTAGTAAGGATATTGCAGATATTCAAGATGGAGATATTGACATTCTCCTGCTTGGCCTGTCCCTGAAAGGGTATTCAGAAAGTTACATTTCCTCTACCAGAAAACTTGTGAAGAAGTTTTTTCAGTACGCACATCATATAGGAAAGTGTAATGGTGGGATTGCCCAAACTCTTTCTTCAAAGAACTACCAACTAAGAGTGCTGACACTTTTTAGCGGGATAGGCGCACCTGAGCAAGCACTGAAAAATATTGAGCAAAAAAGAGGAATTACTTTTCCATCAGTGGGATATTGTGAGGAGAATAATAGAACCTCGTTGGCCTACTCTTTGCTCCACAATATCAATATGGATAATGACCTTGTTGATGTTATGGAGATGGATAGAGAAGCTTGCAAGCACAATTTATCGGGTTATGACTTAATGATTTTTGGTTCACCTTGCCAGGATGTCAGTAATGCGGGAGAGCGTGCTGGCCTTTTGGAAGAAGGGAAATCTCACCCAAGTTACATTGACCTTCTCTATGATAGGGTAGATGGGCTGACCCGTAGTGGACTTTTTTATAGAGCCTTGCAGATAGCTTTATGGACACAGCCAAAATTTTTGATATTTGAGAATGTGGCGCAATTTTTGAAGTACGACTTTGAAATCGTCTCTCAGAAGATAGAGGAAGTAGGTTATAAACTCTATTATAGAACATACAACAGCAGGAATTTCAATGTTCCTCAGAATCGTTCTCGGGTGTTTTTTGTGATGATCAGGAAAGATATTCCCATCACCTTTGATTTTCCAGACCCACCCATCAACAAGGACACAGCCCCTATTGACATTATAAAAGCAGAAGATTGGTATGAGAAAAATGTATCGGACGAATATTATCTTACAGAAAAACAGGTGCTTAAAGCAAAAGAGCGTATAGCAAATAAAAAGAGTTATATTCCAAATTTCAGGAGAACTTACATTTCCTGTTTAACCACAAATGCAGGAAAAAATGATCCTTATGTACGTCAGACCTTGGTTGAAGATGAAAAGGGTGTGCGTTATCTGAGCAGTGAAGAACTGATGCGTTTTCAAGGTTTTCCTATGGAGTATGGAACCCTACTCAGAGAAAATGGATTTACTAATGAGGAAGTAGGAAAGTTGGTAGGCAACTCCATTACTGTTCCTGTCATTCAAGCCATTTTGGAAAAGCTGATTGATACTATTATTGAAGGATAGTTCAGCACACTTTTTGTTCTTTTGAAGATGTATATTCAAAATATCCCCCCACCATCATTGTATCAGCCCCGCCGGTGAACCGGCGGGGCTTTTCGTATCCCCTCTACTCTATCAATTGGAGGTTTTATACACACTGTGCTGGATTTTATACAAACAGGCAGGAGTTTTATAAAACATGAAGAAAATGTAGATTTTATAATAGTTTTTTTGATATTATCAATTTTATGCTATCAAAATAATACATTTTTGCAATGTTACAATTATGTTACAACGCTTTTATGGGTCTTGCTTTCACAAAAACAATGCGTTAGTATTCATTCACGCTAAAGCGAAATAATTTTGGGCATAAAAAGAAGTTTAGCGACAGTTAAAATTATATTATAACAGCAGGACAGGTGTTTTACAGGATGGTTCGATTCCTCCTACTGCTTTTGCCCCTTGTGGGTAAACCAAATATTTTAAGGAGGAAACTGATATGGTAAATAATGAGATTTTTGAAGTTGAGAATGAGGAAGAGATTGAGGTGCTGGGTAAGTGTCCTATCTGTGGTAAGGTTTGTACTAAGGAAAATGATAATGAATTTACTCATGTTTATTTCTCTGAAACAGAAGACTATGAGTATGTGTGTGAAGATTGTAAAAAAATAGTTGGTTTTGTGATTTTTGTGCAGAGTGCTATCCATGTATCAGACCTTCTAATGAGTTTGTTAGCCTGTGGGTATCAGAAGATGAAACTGTATGGATTTGCAAAGACATTGCTGATTCGTCTTATGAACAGTGTAGTAAGTGTGGTTGGTATTGTTATGAAGGTGTACTTTCAGAAGATGGCCTATGCCCTGACTGTGAATACGACAGGATTGAAGAAGAAAGAATTTGATAGAAAATAGTTTTACGCTTGTCTGAACATAAATAAATTACCTCAACGTGCAAAACTGGTAGAGCAGAATGGTTACATAGGTGGTTCGATTCCCCTACTGCTCATATCCACTTGTGGTAAGTGTTTTTTCCTGCTACTTGTGGATGAAAAATAATTTTTAGAAATGAGGGATTTTTATGTTAGGTGCAATCGTGCATAATAAGAAGTTTGAAGATGGTGAGCAGATAGACTGCTTTAAGGTGACAGCATCTCTCCCCTTTGCGGGTGGCGTGTCTACCTTTGGAAAAGCAGAGGTGGTGGAGTTTCCCCGTATAGACTGGGGAGAAGGTGCAATTCTCTTTAAGTTCAGAGGGCTTGAGTTTCAGATTTCGTTGGATGAATTTGAGCCTGTTGGGGTGGATGAGCTTCAGGATTGGTGTATTGAGGATTTTGACGCTGCAGACATTGATTGGCTGCATGGGGTGATAGTCTTTACATACACCACCACCCACCAGCTCCCCAAAGCGGGTTGATGGATGGCGGGGTAGACACCGGCGCTGCCGGTGTCTACCGATAAGGGTTTTTGGTGGTTTGGGTAGTTTGGGAAGTTGATCCTGCTCCCTTCCCCCAAAACCCTTGCCACTACTGAGAAAAAGGGCAATTACCCATTTGGGAGACTGCCTTCCCAAAGAAAACCTACACCAGATAAGGATTTTGAGCCATTTGGGAAGTTGGGAGACAGAATTTGAAAACTTTTTTATAAAAAATTATAATGGGGTATCGCCCCGTTATCTAAAAAATAAATTTACATTTTTAATTTTGAAAAAGTTATGAAATGGGATTACCCAAATTCCCAAACTGTATTTTTTCCTTATGTGGCAAGGGTTTTTGCTTGGGTAAAAGTTTGGATTTGGGAAGTTGAACTTCCCAAATGCTGAAAATGCAGATATAACAAGAAAAATTAAGGGTGGAATCAGGAAAAAGCAGAAAACGAAAAATGCTGAAAAACGGGGATACTTCCTTTTCGTATTTCAGATTTTGGGAAGTTGCTGATTTTCCTTGAAGGGAGTGGATTTTATAGAGTGATGAAAGTGAGGTATTCGTATATGGTGAAATTAAATATAGATGGTATTCCAGAGGAGTTGAAAAAGAACAGAAAGTGGGTAGGCTTTAAGATTGGAGAGCAAGGGAAAAAGCCCATTGACCCCAAGAGTATAGGTGGATTTATCACTTATGCCAGCATATCAGACCCATCTACCTGGGGTACATTTGAAGAAGCAGTTAAGCTGGTTGAAGCAGGTCTATGTGAGGGTATAGGGTACGCTATAACCAAAGACGATAAATTGATTTTTATAGATGTAGACCTGCATCTGGATAAGTTGACTCCTGAGGACGAAAAGCAGAAAGCAGAGAAAGTAGTTCACGCTTTTTGTAGAACCGTAAAGGATTTCCAGACTTATATGGAAACCAGTATTTCAGGAAAAGGGGTCCACCTTTTGGCAAGAGGAGCTTTGGACGAGACCTTGAAAACAGGGGCTTCGCCTATCGCCCCTGTTGAGATTTACGATAACAATCGATTTATCATTATGACTGGTAACAAAGTTGAAGATTTTGATATTTCAGATGATGAACGCACAATTCAAGGCATCAGGAATCTTCACAAACATTATTTTCAGAAGAAAAGCCCATCTTCTGAGTATGAGGTAGGACAGGGCAAAATAGACCCCTTAGACGGGGAGAAATACTCAGACCAGCAGGTATTAAGTGTGGCCCTCAAAGACAAGAAATTCAGTCTGCTTTGGAACGATAAGTGGGCTGAGGTAAAAGATAACGAGGGACAACCCCTCTACACACAGCAGCACTACGCTGATTTTGCTTTAATTTCAAAGTTGACCTACTATACGGGTAACTGCCCTACTCAGGTAGAAAGGCTTTTCAAGCAAAGCCCCTGTTATCTGGCTTATGGTAGGAATGGGAAGTGGAGCAAATACGAGAGTGATATACGCAAAGATATTGAGAAGGCAAGTTCCACCTGTACCAAAGTCTATACGCCTGCTGAGGTAGTCCAGGTGGATACTCAGGGTGATACGGGTAAGGTGGATGGGTCACAGATAGTTTTATTTGTAGATGATAAGCCACAATTTCAGTCTATCAAAAAATGGCTGGGCGATGGGCAAGACCCCTTGGTCAAAGACCCTGAATTAAAATCATATCTGATGGAGTACATAAAAAAGTATGAGAGCAAAAATATCATCTGCATCCCAGACCTTCATAAAGAGGATAACAATGTTAATGGGTGGAGTAGTATTGTAAGGCGTGTTTCTGGGGAGCAGTTGAAATTCAGCAGCAAGTTTGGGTTGTACTATATATGGAGGAAAAATAGATTTTTGGGGTGTATGGACCCTGAAATACTCATAAATTACATTACAGAAATATTAGGGTTGGTGGAACATTCTGCTTTTCAGTATGTAGTTGAAAAAGCAGCCACAAGGGATGATAAAAATGCTGAGGACTTTGAGAAATGGGCGTTGAAACTGCTGAACTCCAGCAAAAGGTATGTGTCAGTCGCACACACAAAAGATGTGCTGAAGAAGTACAAGGGTATGGATGTAGGAAATGACCTGCTTGGGTACTATGAAAGTCCATATATCAATATGAAAAATGGTGTTTTAGACCTTACCGCAAAGCAGCTCCTCCCTCACTCACCAGCATATAATCAGCACAAAATTACTGGGTGTGCGTATGATCCTGACGCCACCTGTCCAGAGTTTACAGGAATGATGGAGAGATTACTCCCCGATAAAGCCGTCAGGCGTGAATTCCAAAAGGCTGTAGGCTTGTGTCTGGCAAAAGAGCAGTTACCAGCAAAAAAGGTGCTGATGCTGCTGATTGGACCCAAAGACACTGGCAAAACAACTGTACTTAATATCTTGGTCGATGTTCTGGGTGAGTATGGAGCGTCCGTAGACAATTCTCTTTTAATGCAGACCAACAAGGATAAAACCCGTGGACCAGAGATGTATGATTTCAGGGAAACCTTGATGATTACCACCTCAGAAGCAAGCGAAAATGACAAGTTGGATACGGGTAGGGTTAAGGCTCTGACTGGTGAGACCACCATAAGTGTCAGAAATAATTACAGCACCAGTATGGATAAATTCAAAATGATAGGCTTAATTTTTATTGACAGTAATTTCAAGCCGTATATCCCACCCAGAGATACAGCAGCCTGGGGTAGGTTACGCCTATTCCCGTTTGAGCAGGTCATTACTCAAAAAGACCCCACCCTAAAGAGTAAGTTGGAGCAAGAAAAAGCAGGGATTTTCAACTGGATTTTAGAAGGTTTAGATTTGATTTTAGAAGAAAAAGAGATTTTTGAGACCGATAGTATGCAGGCTTATAAGGGTGAGTATAGAAAAGAAATGGATATCACTCAGCAGTTTATTGAGGATTGTTTGGGAAAAAGTGAAAATTCAACTGATAGAATACAAACCACCTTGCTTTTCTCCACTTATAAAAATTGGTGTAGGGACAACAACTTTAAGCCCACTATCCGTAACAAATTCTATGAGGAAATAAGTAGGTCATTTGAAAAGAAAAAGAGTGGTATAGAGTATTTTGTTGGTGTGCGCCTAAATGAAATGGGTGTTCTATATGCTAATATGGAGAAGAAAACCTCACAGCAGTTTGCCAAAGACAAAAAGAAGTTACTTGGTGGAGAGGGTGTAGGACTGACTTATGAAACCCTGAAATACGCTCATTTCAACAATTCCAAAGGTTGGTTTATCCAAAATATCAGGTCTGAGTGTCAGTTTCACGATAAAGGCAGTATGTATGATAGGTACAATGAATGGTGTATAGAACATCACCTGATGCCCATAAAGAAACCTGATTTTATCGCAAAGGTCAGTTATCTGTTTGAAAATATGGCTGGCTCTACCGTATCAGCAGACGATTTGGAAAAGGTCAAGGAGATCTGGAGTCAGAGTTGAGGATTTGAATATGTACATTCAACACTAACCCCACGCCGGTACCGGCGTGGGGTTCATCTTTGTCAGCAGCACTACCCACTATTTGTTCTTTTCTCAGAAAAATGAAGGGCATAAATGGAAAAGAAAGACACAGTTATAGGAAATGTGGGACAGTAATTTTTATATTGAGTAGTGGTTCAGGAAGATGGACTAAGAAAAAGAGGTGGTGTTTATGGAAAAAGCGGTAATCGCTTTGAAAGTCAAGAGTGATAAAAGTGGTATTAGGACAGCAGTTTATCAGGCCTGTCAACTCGCTATGCAGGCTTGGAAAAGTAATATTGAGGTTATTGATTGTATTGTAACTTTTGGTGGTTCAAAAGATATTCTTAGGGAAGTCAAGGTAATTGACGCAAAAGCAAGGTTTGACACGCTGCTGATTTACTCACCCAGTCAGATATGTAAAGATAAGATTGAATTTTTAGAGTTTGAAAATTTTATGACTGAGTGTTTCAAAGTGCAGATTAAGTTTCTACGCTCAGGAACTTAATGAGTGTGTCAAAACCTTATGGGATTGGGGATGGTTCTGTTATCCTTTGGATTGTAGTCCTTCCCCTTTTCCCTGATGGGTTACGGGAAAGTGTCAAAGTCCATTGGGATTTTGGTCATAATTCAATTTATTACCAAAATAGGATGAATATGGGAATTTAAATTATTTCCGCATTCTCAAGGGAATAAAGGCAAAAATATTTATTTTTTGAGCATCTAAAGTGTTATTTACCTATATTTTATGGTGCTGAAAATATTAGATGCAAAAAATCAGCAAATATTTTTATTTATTACCAAACCCCTTAGATTGTGGTCATAAATCCAAAATGTCAAGGGATTTTGATACAGTTTTCATTGTGTAGGGAATACGGGAAGTTCCCCTATTCCCTCTTAATAACAGGAAGGGGGTGTACCTATGGTTTGGGCCTATGTGATGGAAAATGGGAATGGTGTAGAAAAGCACAGCAATCAACCAGTTTTTCAACTGATCCAGAAGATGGGGCTTACAGATGAACAGCTTGTCTTTGACCAGGATAATAACAGGGGTGAATTCTGCAAACTTTTGGAGAGTATGGATGTAGGCGATAAGTTAATTATCAGGAGTGTCGCAGATTTGGCAGATGATTTGATGAATTTGATAAATGTATTTCAAAAACTGACTGACAAGCAGATTTCACTATGTAGCATTGAAGAACCTTTTTTGTCTGGTGAGGACTACTTGGGGAGCATTACGGAATTTACCCGCTTGTATGTGCTTTTCCAGAAAAAGAAACAGCAGGCAGGTTATAGAAAGGCTTGTGCTGAAGGCAGGGTGGGTAGGCCACCTACCAAGAGCAAGGATATTGAGCAGGCCATTGAACTTTATAAAAGTGACGCCTGTACCATCAGCCAGATCACCGCTCTTACAGGGGTCAGCAAGACTACCCTGTATAGGGTGCTGAAAGAACAAAAAGTGGGTAGACCAGAGGGTTAAAATCCCACTTCGTTAAATAGATAGATAAGGAAAAATGACACTCTGGTGTATGGTGAAATCTCAAAGGGAGAAAAGAACGAAAAGCGTGTCAGGAGTTAAACGAATATTTTTAGATAAGGGGTTGAGGAAATGGCAAATAAGAAAACACGGGCAGTCGATAAGGAAGAATTTGAAAAAATCATAAGTACCATAAGGACAGGCTTTGTCCTCCCTGGTGGGGATAGGGTCAGACCTAATGAACGAGTGGCAACAGCACTCACGCTGCAAGCAAATTTGGGGTTACGGATTGGCGACATAGTACATTTGAGGTTAGCAGATATCCTTTTTGAGGGTGGCAGGTATCACCTTGACATCGTGGAGCAGAAAACGGGAAAGTCCAGAACATTCACTGTACCAGCAGAGGTTTATATCTACTTACAGGACTACGCTTTGAAAAATGGGCTAAAACCTACTCAAAAGTTATTCCCACTTACAGTCAGAGCAGTCCAGCTCCATCTTCAAAAGGTGTGTAGGTATCTGGGGATCACTGGTGTCAGCACACATTCATTCCGAAAGTTCTTTGCAGTCAGCATCTATATAGAAAATGATTACAATGTAGAACTGGTACGCCAGCTGCTCCAGCATAGTAGTGTGGCAGTTACACAGCACTATTTAAGTGTGGAGCCTAAAATCGTAGAGCAAGCCTTACAGAAGCATATCGTATTACCCGCATAAAAAAGGACAGTTGAGCGTGATTGCTCAACTGTTTTCTTTTTTGAAGGACATAAATATATTTTATTTTGACATATACACTTCAAAAAGAACACAAAAAACGAAAAACACACTAAAACGATGACAGTTTTCCTTAATCAATGCAGAAACAAGTGGTTTCTATAAAATTGGTTAAGGAGATTTGATATATGAATAATAGTTTATTGATAAGTGTACCTTCAGCAGCAAAGAAGTTGGGAGTTCCCAAGAAAGCAGTCCTGTCAATGATTAATACGGGTGTTCTGGTAGGTATCGCCGCAGCTGGCGATACCTACATTACCACGCAAAGCATAGAAAGCCTTGCGGGACAAAATTCAACTGTTGATTCTGGGCAACATCCCAGTGGATATCCAGAACCCCAGGAGGTATCATGCCTGTTGACCAAAAATGATGTAGTCGTTGAGCCAGAGAAAGCAGGTGCAGATATGGTTTACAAGGGTTCTGTTTCATCCTTAAAGGATGGTAGGTTTATGGTGCAGATAGACCTTGGGAAGACCCCTGATGGCAAGAGGAAAAGAGAGAGCAAGAGTTTCAAGTCTCAGAAAGAGGCTGATGCCTACCTTGCTAAGAGGTTACAGGAATTGAATGGGGTTCAGGTAGTCAGCACACCTTTTGTTCCTGCTCAACCTATGGCATCCCTTGCCCTCTCCCAGTACACCCAACTGACCTTTGAGGAATACGCTATTGAACTGTTGAATTCTGGTGTTGGCAAGGCCACCACTCGCACGATTGAAAATTACAGACGAGGAAGCAAAATGATGCTGCCATACATAGGCAGCAAGAAGATGGTAGAGATTACAGAACAGGATATCAAAAAGGCTTTTGAAAAAATCAGGTACGCTTACGCTAAAAGTGGCGTAAGACACAGTTTCAATACAACCAAACTGATTTTTCAGACAGCCCTTGATAACAACGATATACCAGTAGATATTATGAGAAGATTAAGGTGTCCTACCAGTAAAAAGCCTGTCGCCAAAGACAAATATCCTACTTTCTCAGACGAGGATATAGATGTTCTGTTTCAAACCAGCAGAAAATACAGTCTGGAACTTTACACCATTTTTGCAGTTTTAGAGTGTACTGGAATGCGTCCTGGGGAATTGAGGGCTCTGGAATGGGATTCATTCGACCCACTCCAAAAGACAATCCGAATTCAGCAGGCTGCAACCGTGCAGTATGAAGAAATTACTACTTTGAAACGACAGGCAAAGCATAGGGACATCATCTCCACCCCTAAGTCTGAGTATAGTGTAAGGACACTCCGACTGTCTGATCTGGCCGTAAAAGCCTTACAGGAGTGGAAGCAATTTGTCAGTAGGAGCAGGAGTGCAGGCAAGCGTAACAGTCAATTTATTTTTTCAGATAAGGTAGGTAATGTCAGGTCAGAATCATCCTATCAATCTCTGATTCAAAGATACAGAAAGCAGTATCATATTGAGGATATGGGAATCAATCTCTATAAATTCAGACATACGATGTGTACTCGCTTGATCCTATCTGGTCAGCCAATCTCAGTCATCCAAAGAATAATGGGTGACAACACCCCAGATATTATTATGAAGATTTATACCCACGTCAACGAGGAAATGGCTATGAAAGCAACAGAGGGTTTTTATGATGAACTCAATCGAAAAAATGCCAACAGGATGGTAGTGTGAGCATAAGGGTGGTCAACAGACCACCCTTCATTTTTTGTTGACATCCGATGTCAAAGACGGTACAATAAGTGTGATTTTTGACGCAATTTATGTCATCATGCCAACAAAAACACATTTTGTCAACAAGTTAATTTCTTTACCATATCTCCCCAAAAGGGTGTTTCAGGAAGCGCTCGTAATGAGCAGGCCGTGGGTTCGATTCCCACCACTAGCTCCAAAAAAGGCACGACGTATGTCGTGCCTTTTTTGTTATTTTCCGGCGTTCTTGGTGCCCTCGCTGTCAAAGCGCCCGGCGCAGCTTCAGAATAGTTAGATTAATCTCTCCATCCACCGCATCTCCAGAGCCGGAATAGGTCAACGTAAACGTTGTGGCTGCTGGCGCCCGCAGAATAAGAAAGCTTGAGCCTGCCGCACTCCCACCGGCTGTATTGACAGCAAAATAGATCCCTGTCTCCAAATGGGTGGTACCGTTATAAGATGGCGTTACCTGCATATAGTTGGCCTGCCGAAAAACCGCTGATACCTTATAAGAAATCAAATAATAGCCAGGTTCCAGCGCAATAACCGTGGGACTGGCCTGGGTGATCTGCCCGGTTGGATCTGTCACATCCGGAAACACCACCAACTGACTCCCTCGAACAAGTGGATACTGATAATTCACATACGACGCAAACACATCATCCGGAGCGGTGCCGGCAGATCCAGTAGGGCCTGTGGGACCCGTGGGACCTTCTCCCCCCGCAGGGCCAGTTGGCCCCTGCGCTCCCGTCGGCCCTGTGGGGCCGGTGCTGCCCACCGCTCCTGTTGGGCCCATGGGACCCGTTGCTCCTGTTCCCGCAGGGCCTGTGGGGCCTGTAGGACCGACAGGGCCCGTATCACCCGCTGCCCCTGTTGGACCTGTTGGACCTGTGGAACCGGCGCCATCGGCCCCTGCAGGGCCTGTAGGACCTACTGGGCCAATACTGCCAGTCGCCCCTGTGGGACCCGTAGGGCCTGTGGGACCGGTACTGCCCACTGTCCCCGCCGGACCCATGGGACCTGTTGGGCCGGCATTGCCCGTTGCTCCTGTGGGGCCTGTGGGACCAGCACCGCCTGTTGCCCCTGTAGGGCCGGTAGGTCCCTGCCAGATACAGCAGGGCGGTCCGCTCAGGCGAAGCGGGTCCGGATTATAATATCGATACTGCTCGTTTTCCCATCGCCGCACGGCCGCTCCCTCGTCTCTCCTTAAATTCTCCGGCAACTCATGAAAGGATTGCCGTCTGCTTCATCCTATTCTCTCCCCTGGCCGCTGGTGCTGTCGACAAAGAAAAACCGGCCCCTGCCGCAGCTGCGGCAGGGGCCGGTTCTGTCTGCTGGAGATCAATACAGCAGGTTCTTCTCGGTCTGAGGATCAAACAGGTGAATGAGCTCAGGACGGAACGCAAAGTTGATGGCGGTACCATAGGGGATACCGGCACGATGCTCCTCAGGCAGCTCGGTGGTGGGAATACGCAGCACCACGTCCTTGCCGGCGGCGGTCACATGGAGGTACACCTCGCTGCCCATCATCTCGGACACATCCACCGTGCTGGACACGGTGTGAGGACCAGCCACAGGGGCAAAGGAGATGTGCTCAGGACGGATACCGGCCACCACATCCATGTCGCCCACACCCTTCTCGGTGAGGATCTTCTGGGCCTTGTCAGCCAGCTCAATCACAGCGTCGGCCACAGCGATCTGATACTTGCCGTCCTTCTTCTGCAGCTTGGCATCGAAGAAGTTCATCTGGGGAGAGCCGATGAAGCCGGCCACAAACAGGTTGGCGGGACGATCGAACACTTCCTGAGGAGTACCGATCTGCTGAATGAAGCCATCCTTCATGATGACGATACGGTCGCCCAGGGTCATAGCCTCGGTCTGATCGTGAGTCACGTAGATGAAGGTGGTGTTGATGCGCTGGCGCAGCTTGATGATCTCGGCGCGCATCTGGTTACGCAGCTTGGCATCCAGGTTGGACAGAGGTTCGTCCATCAGGAACACCTGAGGATCGCGGACGATGGCGCGGCCGATGGCCACACGCTGACGCTGGCCGCCGGACAGAGCCTTGGGCTTACGATCCAGGTACTGGGTGATATCCAGGATGGCAGCAGCCTCACGCACCTTCTTGTCGATCTCATCCTTGGGCACCTTGCGCAGCTTCAGGGCAAAGGCCATGTTCTCATACACGGTCATGTGGGGATAGAGCGCGTAGCTCTGGAACACCATGGCGATATCGCGGTCCTTGGGCTCCACATCGTTCATCCGCTTGCCGCCGATGAGCAGATCGCCCTCGGAGATATCCTCCAGGCCGGCCACCATCCGCAGAGTGGTGGACTTGCCGCAGCCGGAAGGACCGACCAGCACGATGAACTCCTTATCCGCGATCTCCAGATTGAAGTCGTGGACAGCGGTCACCTTGTTGTCATAGATCTTCTTGACGCCTTTCAGAACTACAGTTGCCATATACATGGACCGTAAGGGCAATGCCTCCGCAAATACCCTCTCGCTCCGGGAGAGCAAAACTCCCAGAACGTTACGACAGGTCTCCACACTGCCGCACCGCCGGTCCGGCGGATTTTCCTCCTTTTTTTCGACTCTTCCGGCCTATAGGAATGGAGTAGGACCGGAAGGCCTGTATTTGGGGGTGCGCTCTATTCAGCCGCGGACTAATTCGCCGCGGAAGAATACATCTTTCAGTTCCAGATTCTCATCCAGAACAACCACATTGGCCCGCTTGCCGGGCTCCAGGCTGCCGGCCCGGCTGAAAATGCCGATAGCCTTGGCAGGGTTGACCGCAGCAGCCCGCACGGCATCCGCCAGAGGGATGCCAAAAGACACAGCGGTCTTCATACAATTCATCAGATCGGTAACAGAACCGGCCAGGGTGCCGTCCTCCAGGGTAGCATACTTGCCCTTTACCTTGACGGCCTGGCCGCCCAGAGTATAATCGCCGTCAGGCATACCGGCAGCCCGCATGGTATCGGAAATCAGGATGACCCGCTTGGCACCGAACATCTTGAACACCGCCCGCACCACAGAGGGATGGATGTGAACGCCGTCACAGATCAATTCCACATTGCACAGCGGAGTGTCCAGAGCCGCGCCCACCACACCGGGAGCCCGGTGGGTAAAGGCCGGCATAGCGTTAAACAGGTGGGTCACCTGCCGGGCGCCCAGCCGGAAGGCTTCCATAGCAGTGTCATAGTCTGCAGTGGTGTGGGCCAGGGAGATGGTAACCTCACTCTCCATAGCCTCGATAAACTCCATGGCGCCAGGCTCCTCGGGAGCCAGGGACACCAGTTTTACCAGGCCCTGAGAGGCAGCAATAAGGCGGCGTAGCATATCCACATCAGGGGCATGGAGCCAATCGCCGTTCTGAGCGCCCTTCTTGGCCATGGAGAGGAAGGGCCCCTCCAGATTAATGCCGCACAGGGCAGCGCCGGGCTTATCGGCAGCTTTATGGGCGGCCGCCACCTGGCAGACCTTGGTGAGCTGATCCTCCAGCAGAGTCATGCCAGCGGGGCAGATCTGAGTTACGCCCCGGGACAGCTCGTACCGGGCCATGATCTCCAGGCCCTCGGGGTCGGCGTCGGAAAAGTCGCGGCCCTTGCAGCCGTGAAAATGCACGTCGGTCAGACCGGGGATCACATAGCAGCCGGTGGCATCATAGGTCTTGCCATCGCTGCTGGAGTTGGAAAGAAGCCGACCGTCAAAGCAGACGTCCCGCTTGACAAATCCCTCCTGCAGGTCAAAAACCTGGCAGCCGGTTATCCGCATACGGGAACACCTGCTTCCACAAGCTTATGGAGGGCAGCCTTATCGCCCACCAGGGTTACGTCGGGATGGAGCTGGAGCACGGAAGCAGGCACGTCCTTGGTGACGGGGCCGGTAAAGGCCTCCTTCACGATGTCGGCCTTCTCCTCGCCGCTGACGATAATCAGGATGCGGCGGGCATTCATGATGTTCTTGATGCCCATGCTCAGAGCGTGGCGGGGCACCTCGTCCCGGCTCTCAAAGAAGCGCTTGTTGGCCTCGATGGTGCTCTCGGTCAGGTCCACCAGATGAGTCTCCAGGCCGAAGTCGTCGCCCGGCTCGTTGAAGGCAATGTGGCCGTTGTGGCCCATACCCAGCAGCTGCAGGTCAATGCCGCCCAGATCCCGGATCAGCTTGTTGTAGGCCTCGCACTCGGCCTCGGGGTTCTTGGCCAGGCCGTTAAGCACATGGGTGTTCTCCGGCTTGATATCAATGTGGTCGAACAGGTTATCCTGCATAAAATAGCGGTAGCTCTGCTCATGGTGGGGAGAAAGGCCCAGGTACTCGTCCAGGTTGACGGAGCGGACCTCGGCGAAGGACAGATCGCCCTTCTTGTACCAGTCCACCAGCTGCTTGTAGGTTCCCACAGGGGTACCGCCGGTGGCGAGACCCAGCACGCAGTCGGGCTTGTAGATGACCTGGGCGGAGATGATGTTGGCCGCCCGGCGGCTCATGGCCTGATAATCTTCCGATTGATAAATACGCATAATAATGTAACTCCTAGCCTTTCATATCAAAGTGGGGCGGGCGGGTCACCGCCCGCCCCGGAACTTGATCTGGGATCAGCAGTATTTGGCAATGGCGGCGGTGATCATGGCATAAGCCTCGTCCACCAGGTTGGCATCGCTGTCGATCAGGCCGGGCATGGGCTTACGGACGGAGCCGCAGTTCACGCCGTTCTTGGCCAGGATGGCCTTCATCACGGCATACAGGTTGCCGTGAGCGGAGCACATCTTATAGATGATGCGGCAGATATCGTTCTGAATCTGGCGGGCAGGCTCCATCTCGCCCTTCTGGAAGTGCTCATACACCTTCAGGAAGAGCTCGGGCATAACGGCATAGGTGCCGCCGATGCCGGCGCAGGCGCCCATGGCCAGACCGGACACATACTGCTCGTCGGGACCGTTGAACACGATGACCCCGGCATCCTTCCACATCTGGATATCCTGAACAGGCATGGAGGAGTTCTTCACGCCGATGACCCGGGGATTCTTCTGCATCTCAGCCAGCAGAGAGGGAGTCAGGGCCACACCGGCCAGCTGGGGAATGTTGTAGATGATGAAGTCGGTGTTGGGAGCGGCAGAAGAGATGTCGTTCCAGTAGCCGGCGATGCCATACTCGGGCAGGTGGAAGTAGATGGGGGGAATGGCGGCAATGGCATCCACACCCAGGCTCTCAGCATGAGCAGCCAGCTCCATGCTGTCGGCGGTGTTGTTGCAGGCAACGTGGGCAATGACGACCACCTTGCCCTTGGCCTCGGCCATCACGTTCTCCAGTACCACCTTGCGCTCAGCCACGCTCTGGTAGATGCACTCACCGGAGGAGCCGCCCACATACAGGCCATTGACACCCTTGCCGATCAGGTAGCGGGTCAGGGCGCGGACCTCGTCGGGGGAAATGTTGCCGGCCTCGTCATAGCAGGCGTAAAAGGCCGGAATCACGCCCTGGTATTTTTTCAGATCGCTCATTTCAATATTCCTTCTCTCAAAACGATAATAAACGAACTTCTAAGATAAATCAACCCTTAAATACGCACACCGCAGGGTAAAATAACTGTGCCAGCGGAGCAGCGTCCGGTCAGCGGGATCAGCCCTTGACCGCGCCCATGGCGATGCCCTGGGTGAAATACTTCTGGAAGGCGATGAACACGGCCACGATGGGGATGGCGGCCAGGGTGGCGCCAGCCATGATGAGGCCGAAGTCGCTGGACATCTCGCCCTGCAGGCGGGCAATACCCAGAGAGATGGTCCAGTTGACACGGCTGGTCAGCATGATCAGCTGGAGGAAGTAGTCGTTCCAGGAGTTAACGAAGGTAAAGATAGCCAGAGCACCGATACCGGGCTTAATCATGGGGAATACCACGCTGAAGAAGGTGCGCAGCTCCCCGGCGCCGTCCACCCGGGCGGCCTCCAGGATCTCATTGGGTATGGTCTCCGAGAACTGTTTCATCAGGAACACGCCGAAGGGCCAGCCTACGGTGGGCAGGATAACGGCCCACAGGGTATCCGCCAGATGGAGGAGGTTCATCTCGCGCAGCAGGGGGATGACGATAACCTGCTTGGGCAGAGCCATGGCGCAGATGATGATGGTGAAGAGGAGGGCCCGGCCATAGAACCGCTTCTTAGCCAGAGCGTAACCAGCCAGAGCTGCGGTGAGGCAGGTGAGCACCAGCGCGCCCACAGCCATAATAATGGTGTTAAGCAGCCACTGGCCAGCGGGATTCTTGAACAGCTTGGCGTAGTTCTCCAAAGTAGGACTCAGGGGGAACCACTGAGGGGTACGGGCGTTGATGGTCATGGCGTCCTTGAAGGAGCCGGTGACGATCCAGTACAGCGGGAAGATGAAGAAAATTGCCAGGAGGACCAGGATCACGATGGTGATCGCCTTGTAACCGGTGGAAGTACCGGCCAGCTTGCTTTTCGCGTTATTCATCTTCTCACCTCCTTAACCGTTGTCAGTCTTCGCGAACTTGAACTGGATGGCAGAGAAGATCGCGATGATGATGGCCAGGACCACACCCATAGCGTTGGCGTAGCCGAAGTTCTGGTTGTTGTACGCCATCTGGAAGATGTAGTACATAATGGTGTCGGTGGCATGGTTGGGTCCACCGGAAGTCAGCAGCTGGATCAGTGCGAAGCACTGGAAGGAGTTGATGGTGGTGATAACCAGGATGTACAGGGTGGTGGGCATGATCTGGGGCCACTTGATCTTCCAGAACACCTGGAGCTTGGTGGCGCCATCCACCTGAGCAGCCTCCACCAGAGACTGGTCCACGTTACCCAGGGCAGCCACATACAGCACGATGGGCTGGCCAATGGAGGTAGTGAACAGGATCAGGATGATACACCAGATGGCGGTGGCGGAATTACCCAGCCAGTCATAGCCGGTGGTACCAAAGATCTGATTCAGCAGACCGTTATAGGGGTTGAACATCCACTTCCACACCACGGTAACTGCCACAGTACCGGTAACCACAGGCAGGTAGAACACGCAGCGGAAGAAGGAGCGGGTCACTGCCTTCATCTGATAGATGGCGGAGCTGACCCACAGGGAAAATGCGGTAACGGCGGGCACCGCTACCACCACGATGATGACGGTGTTCAGGAATCCCTTCCAGAAGATGGGATCCTGTGCCATCTTGACATAGTTGTCAAACCCAATAAACTTGGTGGCGGAGCTGTCCAGGCCCATTTCCTGCAAGCTGAACACCACGCACATGATCATTGGAATTACCACGAAGCCGATGAAGAAGATCAGGCTGGGCAGCAGGAACAGGTAGGCGGAAATAGTCTCCCGCCGGACCAGGGCCTTGCTCATGCCGGAGAACTGGGACCGTTTCTCCTTCTTGGGCTTCTTACCGACCGTTGCTACGGCGTTTTGTGCCATGAGTTTCTCCCCTCTTTTCGAACTTATTTGCACGCTTCTCCAAATCATTTCGGAAAAGCAACTGTGCCCGCCCCCTCACAGGGAGCGGGCACAGAAAGTGCGTCAAATCATACTTGCGCCGCTTAGCCGATGGCAGCGTTGCTGGCGCTGACGAACTCGTCAGCAGCAGTCTGGGCGTCCACGCCGCCGGTCAGGATCTTCTGGAGCATATTCCACCAGTTGGTGCGCTGCTCGGTCCAGCCGCCGATGACGTTGTAGTAGTCGCCCATGTAAGGCATCAGGGTCAGGAACTCAGCGGCATCAGCCTCGGTATCGGTACCCTCGTACACGTTGCCCAGAGAAGCACGGACGGGGAAGAAGCCGGTCAGCTGCACGCTCTCCTTGGCCTGCTCGGGATCGTCGCAGATGTAGCGGATGAAGTCCTTGGCAGCCTCGATCTTGGCCTCATCGCCATTGTCGAAGATACCGAAGCCCCAGATGCCGCCGCACAGCTCGGGCTTGCCGTCGTCAGAGGGGAAAGCCATGGCATAGGGAGTAAAAGCAACCTGAGAAGCGTACTGAGCCTTGTTGGAAGCGTTCCAGCAGAAGGTCACAGCAGCGGTGCCGTTGGCAAACTGCTGCAGCTCGTCAGCAGCCTGGAAGCCGGCGTTGGCGTTCAGGGAGCCATTGTCCACCATGGACTTGATGAGCTCCAGAGCCTTCACGTTCTCGGGAGAGTTAGCAGTGTACTCAGTGTGGTCGGCATTGGTGTAGGTGCCGGAGTACAGGTTGTTGACAAGGGCGCGGGTGCCCTGGTCGCCGCCCTGGCCGCCGCAGTAGACGATGCCGGGCACGGCCACCAGACCGGAGTCACGGATGGCCTCCATGGCCTTCACGAAGTTGTCGGTGGTCCAGGTGCGGGTCTCCTCGTCGATGTACTGCAGAGCACCGGCCTGCTCAAAGACCTCATAGTTGATGGCCATGCAGTGGGTGGTCATGCACAGAGGATACTCATAGTACTTGCCGTCCAGCTGGCAGGCATTCACAACAGCCTCGCTGGTGGCGGCGATGTCGGCAGTGGCCTCTTCGGTCCACAGGTCGGACAGGTCCACCATCAGGTTGTTGGCGCCCCAGTTGGTAACCAGACGCTCAGGACCCTCCATGATGATGTCAGGAGCGGTACCGCTGGTAATAGCGGAAGTGACCTGAGTATCACCGTTGGTGTAGTCCAGCAGCTCGAACTTGATGGACACGCCGGGGTTGGCGGCGGTGTACTCATCGATCAGAGCCTGCATGGTGTCATAGTCACCAAACTTGCCGATGGGGTAGGTCCAGATGGTCAGCTCCACAGTCTCGCCGGAGCCGGAGGGAGTGTTGCCGGACGGGGTGTCGGTGTTGCCGGCGGGGGATTCGCTGGTGCCGCCGCCGCCGCAGGCAGCCAGGCCCAGAGACATGGAGGCAGCCAGCATGAGCGCAAGAATACGTTTCTTCTTCATCATTCATCCTCCTCATTTTTGATAATTTTCGTGATTACTCAGTGGTAACCCGTTGTGTAGATTGTACAGTTCAACACAAGATTTGTCAATAGCGAATTGCACATTTTCTTTCTTCTTTTGCGGTGTCTGCAAATTTTTTTCAAATTCCACTGTTGACGGTCAAATGTGTTTGTCCGACAACACTTCAGCCACCAGTTCCTGTCTGGCACGGCAGCCCTCCCGATCCCGGCGGCATACCTCATGGAAGAGTACATCCATCAGATAGAGCTGGGCAATACGGGCAGCTACGGAACCGCCCTGGAGGGGGCCCTCCCGGGAACCGCATTGAAGCACAATGTCGGCATAGGCGGCGCCGGGAGACTTGGGGAACCGGGTAACCAGGATAATCCGTGCTTTCCGGTCCCGGATAATCTGGAGGTTCTTCATCAGCTCTTTGGTGGAGCCGGAGTAGGAGAAATAGATGACCAGATCGCCGGGGGTGAGCTGAGAGGCGGCAATCGCCTGAAGATGGGAGTCCATGACCGCTGTAAAATTCAGCTGAATGGTGCTGAACAGGTGGGCACACTCCTGAGAGAGGATCATGGATCCTCCCTGGCCCATGCACAGTACCCGGCCGGCGGAGACGATCATATCCGCCGCCTTGCGCACCGCATCCGCCTGGATCAGCTCCAGAGTCTGGGCCAGGGCCTCGGAATCGCTGCGATAAACAGCGCGGCACATTCCCTCCACGCTGTCCTCTTCCTCCAGCTCTCCCGCCTCTGCGGCACTGTGATCCATCCGGCCGGCAGTAGCGTTGGCAATGGCCAGCTTAAAAGCGCTGTAGCCCTTGTAACCCAGCCGTTTGCAGAAACGGGAGATGGTGGCCTCGGCCACGCCGGCCTCCTCCGCCAGTTCCGAGATGGACATAAACTGGGTCTGCTGCTGGTGGATAACGGCGTAGTCGGCCACCTTTTTCTCCGCGCTGGTCAGCTGGTAGTACTCGCTGTTGATCCGTTCAAAGACATTTACTAACGGCATTGCCGCCCTCTCAATTCCGCTCCAGGATCTGGCCGATCATCTGATCGCACATGATGAGCATCCGAGGCAGGTGGAAGGGACCTTTGAAGGTGGAACCCTTGCAGGGAGGCTCGGTGGGCTTGCCGTCCCGGCGCAGATAGCCGTACCAATCGCCGTACTCAGGATCAGAGAAGTATTTCTTGCAGTAATCCAGGGTCTTTTCAAACCACTCCAGATACTTCTCGTCGCCGGTATCACGATAGATCATCATAGAGGCGATGAGGATCTCGTCGTGAGGCCACCACAGCTTCATGTCGTGCTCGTAGGCCTCGGGGGGACGGCCCAGGCAGTCAATAAAGTAGAGCAGTCCGCCGTACTCCTTGTCCCAGCCAGCATTGATGGCCTGGTCAAAGATCTTGATGGCGGTGGCGTGCTGTTCCTTGTTGCCCCGCAGGTTGGCGTCCTCCATCAGGAACCAGGAGCACTCGATGTCATGACCGGGGTTGACCACACGGCCCTCGGTCACATCGCCCCGGAACTCGCCGTTGGGACCCACGCTCTCCAGAGTGCAGCCCAGCTCGGGCTTATAGTGGTAGCGGAAGATCTCGTCCACACACTGAGCGGCCCGCTGGTTATACAGCTCAGCCTGCTCGGGGTCCACCCGGCGCAGCACGGAGGTGATGTTCAGGTAGATCATGGGGTTGGCCAGAGCGCGGCCGGAACGGGTCTCAGGAATGGTCTTGGAGCCCAGTCCGGTGGGGTCCTTGATCAGGCCCTGATTCAGATTCCAGATCAGCTCATAGGCAGCGCGGGCACGCTCCAGGCACTCCTTGTCCCCGGTAACACCATAATATTCGGCGTTGGCGATGGCGTAGAACCCCTCGGAGAAACAATAGCGGCGCTGACGCAGGGGCTTGCCGTCACCGGTCACGGTGAAGTACATCCGGTTGCCTGCCTCCCGGTTGATGCAGCAGCGCTCCATAAAGTCCAGGCAGCTCTTGCTGGCAGCCAGCCACTCGTCCTTCACCCCATAGGTGTGGCACAGATAGGCAAACATCCAGGCGCAGCGGCCCTGCATCCATACGCTCTTGTCGGTGGAGAAGATCTTGCCTTCCCGGTCCAGGCAGGTGTAGACGCCCCCGTTTACCGGGTCCATGCCATTTTTCAGCCAGAAGTTGACGCTCCGCTCCAGCTCTTCCTTGATCCATTTCTGATGATCCTGCAGACGTGCAGTGATATCCATAATCGCAATTCCCACCTTTCCATTGTTGGGAGATGATCCCCCGTTGGTTCCATCATACCCGTCGGTCCATCCCCCGTCAAGACCTGGGAAGAAAATAATTTTCAGAATCCTGAAAATATGCTTGACAGATTTAAAAAAACTGGTAGCCTATACATATAACGAGCTTTCTGTTTCCCATATATGTTAAGGAGGATGTCTCATGAAACATCTTGGCATTGAAGTCCCTGTCAAACACGTCCCCGAGCTGGACCCCGGTTTCCTCCCCCTGGGCAAATTTTTTGCATCCTTCCTGAAGGACGCCAAAAAGCCTCTGGATCTGGCCGTTGAGCGGGCCGGCGGCGAGGTAGCCGTCTACAAGACCTTCATCCACGGTACCCCCGACATGGCTGAGGCCGACCGCTACTATGTGGACCGGCTCATCAAGACGATGCTGTGGTATATGGGCGGCTTCAAGGTCTACATCAGCGGCGACAAGGATATCTTCGAGGCTATGAAGGCCACCTACTGCGTGGGCGGCAAGCGCTCCTTCGACGCCGACTTCATGTCCAATGTGTATGAGAAGCCTTTTGAGGTGGTGTACTGCGACCAGGTGCCCGCCGAGAAGAGCAATCCTCAGGCCGTGGGCCGTCACCTGGGCGGCTGCCGCATCGGCTTTGACGCCGGCGGCTCGGACCGGAAGGTGTCCGCCGTCATCGATGGCGAGCCTGTGTTCAGCGAGGAAGTGGTCTGGTATCCCAAGATCACTGCCGACCCCGACTACCACTACGAGGGCATCGTGTCCGCCCTCAAGTCCGCCGCCCAGCATATGCCCCGGGTGGACGCGGTGGGCGTCTCCTCCGCCGGTATCTACATCGAGAACCGCACCATGGTGGCCTCCCTGTTCCTGAAGGTGCCCAAGGAGGACTTTGACGCCAAGGTGAAGGACATCTATATCCGCGCCATTAAGGATACCTTTGGCGATGTGCCCTATGTGGTAGCTAACGACGGCGACGTGTCCGCTCTGGCCGGTGCCATGAGCCTGGAAGAGAACAACATCATGGGCATTGCCATGGGCACCAGCGAGGCCGTCGGCTATGTGGACCAGAACGGCAACATCACCGGCTGGCTCAACGAGCTGGCCTTCGCCCCCGTGGATGCCAACCCCGACGCCATGGAGGACGAGTGGTCCGGCGACATCGGCTGCGGCGTGAAGTATTTCTCTCAGGACGGTGTCATCAAGCTGGCCCCCGCCGGCGGCATTGAGCTGGACCCCGCCCTCTCCCCCGCCGAGAAGCTGAAGGTGGTGCAGAAGGCTATGGAGGAGGGCAACCCCGGCGCCGCCGCGGTGTACCGCTCCATCGGCGTATATCTGGCCCACTCTCTGGCTCTGTACTATCACTTCTACGGCTTCAAACACGTGCTGCTGCTGGGCCGCGTTATGTCCGGCAAGGGCGGCGACCTGCTGCTGGACACCTGCAAGAGTGTGCTGGCCGACGAGTATCCTGATATCGCCTCCAAGATCAACCCCACCATGCCGGACGAGAAGGCCCGCCGTGTGGGTCAGTCCGTGGCCGCCGCCTCCCTGCCCGAGATCAAGTAAATGCGGCGCCACATCGTCTGTCTGGGAGACTCCAACACCCATGGCTACTGTCCCGATCCTGCCGACTGCGCCGACGGTTCCTGCTTCCGCTTCAATGAGGAGGAGCGTTGGACCTGCCGGCTGCAGCAGGCTCTGGGAGACAGGTATCTGGTGGTGGAGGAGGGTTTGTCCGGCCGCACCACCGTGTTTGACGACCCGGTGGAGGAGGGCCTGTCCGCCCTGTCCTGCCTCTATTCCTGCCTGAAAAGCCACAAGCCGGTGGACCTGCTGGTGGTCATGCTGGGCACCAATGATTCCAAGGAACGCTTCGGGACCAACGCCTACACCATCGGCCGGGGTATGGAACGGCTGGTCCGGGCCGCTCAGACCCTGGACTGCTGGCCGGACGGCAAGCCCAACATTCTTATGATTGCTCCCAAAGCCATTGAGGAGGGTGTCTATACCTCCCCGGTGGCCGATGAGATGGGACCCGGCTGTGTGGAAAAGACCCGGGGGCTGGCGGCGGAATATGAGGCCGTGGCCCGGCTGACCGGCTGCGCCTTTCTGGACGCCAACACCCTGGACCTTACCTGTAATACGGTGGATTATATGCACCTGACCCGGGAGAGCCACGCCAAACTGGCCCAAACTCTGGCCCAGTTGATTCCCACCCTGATCTGAATAAAAAATGTGGACGGCAATGCCGTCCACATTTTTTATCTTTACACATTATTATTTAATGGTATAGCTACCACGGACCATGATGGTCACATCGGCGGAGGCCTTGACCCCCCGGCCATCGATGGTTGCCAAATACAGGTGGTTGGTGGTCAGGTTTTTCCCGCCGGCCAGGGCCGAGCCGTCAGTGGTGTCGATGAGGCCGGGGGCCGTATCGGACACACAGACTGCCGTGCCGGTCCGCAGCAGAAATTCGCAGGCCGCGGTGCCCACCACAGTCTGTCCCGCCTTCAGATTAACGATCTGGAACACACCGCCGGCGGAAGTGGAGCCAGAACTGCCGCTGAGGGCTTTTTCCACCTCATCCACATAGCCGTCCACCACATCGGACAGCTTCTTCTCCAACTCAGACTGCTTGTCCGCCACTTTGTCATCCACCTGATCCAAAATGGCTGGGATCGCCTGATCCTCCAAATAGCTGAGGGTGACCAGGGGATCGTTCTTGCTGCCCTGCTGTCCGGCAGCCACCGCCACACCCACCAGGGCCAGGGTGACCAAACCGCCGGAGATGAGCCGGACCAGTCCTTTGCTCTGCTTCATATGTACCTCCTGTCTGACGGGGAGCCGCCCTTGGGGACGGCTCCCCTCTTGTCCTTAAACCATGGTTTCTGTGTGCAGGCCAAAGCTGACCGCGATGGCGTTGTCCACCCGCTGCATCTGCGCTTCGTCCAGCCGGCCCATGTGCTCTCTCAGCCGCCTTTTGTCCAGCGTCCGGATCTGTTCCAGCAGCACCACCGACTCCTTGGGGAGACCGTAGGTGTTGGCTGAGAGCTCGATGTGGGTGGGCAGACGGGCCTTGCCGGTCTGGGACGTAATGGCCGCCGCGATCACGGTGGGGCTGTGCCGGTTGCCGGTGTCGTTCTGCACGATGAGTACCGGCCGCACGCCTCCCTGCTCGCTGCCCACCACGGGGCTCAGATCGGCATAAAAAATGTCTCCGCGTTTTACGCTGTTGTCCACAAAAGCTCACACTCCGCCGGAAAATAGTCACCAGCGTCACACGACCGGAGGCCTATGTAACGCGGTCACTATGATTCTCCCACGGGGCGGCGGGAATTATACCCGTCCTGCAAAATTTCGCGGGGCAGGCCGGTCCTCCGCCGCCTGGCCGGACCTTTCTCCCCCGGCCCATTGTATGCGCCCGCCGGCCAGCCGGTGTCTCAGTCCAGATAGGCCCGGTGAACCCGGGGGGACACGGCGCACAACAGCTCATACTGAATGGTGCCCGCCAGAGCGGCTACATCCTCAATGGGCAGGTGCTCGCCGAACACCTCCACCTCATCTCCCGGCGCCACGTCCAGCCCGGTGACGTCCGCCATACACATATCCATACAGATCCGGCCCACAACGGGAGCCCGCTGGCCGCCAATCAGCACCTCCAGCTTGTCGGAGCACAGCCGGGGCAGACCGTCGGCATAACCGATGGTAAGAGCGGCCAGTTTGGTCTCTCGATCCAGCACATATGTGCAGCCGTAGCTCACCGGGGTCCCGGCAGGCACAGCCTTTACCGAGGCCACCCGGGTCTTGAGTGTCATCACCGGCCGCAGTCCGGGGCCGTCCAGCCCCTCGCAGGAGGGATCTGGATAGTGTCCGTACAGGGCGATGCCAGGCCGGACCATGTCCAGGTGGGTGCAGGGGAACTTCAGGGCAGCAGCACTGGCGGCGCAGTGACGGATGGCAAAGGTGATCCCCCGCTCCTTCAGCGCCTCCAACAGATCCAGAAAACGGGTAAACTGGAGCATGGTATAGTCCTCATCCCCGTCGGCGTTGGCAAAGTGGGTGTAGATGCCCTCCGCCTCCAGGCCGGGCAGAGCGCACACCTGGGCAATGGCCTCCACAGCGGCGCTCTGATCCTCCCCGCCGCACAGCCAGCCCAGCCGGGACATCCCGGTATCCGCCTTCACATGGATCTTCAGGGTCTTGCCCGCAGCAGCTGCCGCGTTGGATAGGGCGCGGGCCATCTCCACATCATAGACCGTCTGGGTAATGCCATTGTCCAGCAGAGCTTCCGCCCGCTCGGTGGGCGTATAACCTAGAATCAGGATAGGGGTGGTGATTCCAGCCTGGCGCAGCTCCAGAGCCTCGTCCAGGCAGGCCACTGCCAGATATTCCGCGCCCAGCGTCTCCAGTCGCCGGGCCACCTGTACCGCGCCGTGGCCATAGGCGTCCGCCTTCACCACGCCCAGAAACCGGCAGCCCTGGGGCAGCATGGCCCGCAGCGCCCGATAATTATGTTCCAGATTGGACAGGTCGATCTCCGTCCATGTTCTTGTCTGCGTTTGTTTCATCTGATTTCCTCTTTACCTTGAGATACAAAATGCCCGCCGCCGGGCGGCTGACACAGCAAAGCTGCCAAAGGGCAGTTCATTGGTCCTTATTATACTACGCCGCCCCGCCGGTCACAACCCCGAACCGAACGGTCTTTCATGGATTTTTCATCTAATGTTCATACAATTTCCAAGACATTTTTCCTGCTTCCGGATATACTATAGGCATAGAAACAGTTTTCGCACCATGCTCCCGCCGCCTGTATCAGGCGGGATCTAAGGAGGTTTGTTCCATGATGGAAGATGTAGGAAAGGTATTTGCCGATGTAGGCCTGGCCAGCGTAGGCCTGGTGGCTCTGGCCGCCGAGCAGATGGGCAAGGCCGGTAAGTTCCTGGTAGAAAAAGGCGCCGCCGCGGTGGAGGAAGGCCGCAAGCACGGCGCCGAGCTCCAGCGCAAATGTCAGGAGGAGGCCCAGCGCCGCCGGGAGGAGCAGTTCGACCGGCACGTCAGCCAGATGAATGCCCAGCAGCGGGAAGAGCTGCGCCGCCGTCTGGCAGAGCTGGACGACCTGGAGCAGGAAGCCGCTCAGGCCGACTCTGAGGACAACGATACCACCGCATTTTAATACAGCGGGGTGCTGCCAGGCAGCACCCCGCTGTATTTATTCCATCGTTGCAAAGCCGGAAAAGACGCACTGGATCACGGTAAAGCCATCCTGGGACAACTCTCCCCGAAGGAGGGCGTGGCTGTCCGGATCAAACCAGAGGGAGCACTCCTGGCCCTCCCCTGCCTTGGCCTCCGGGTCCCGGCAGATCACCCGCAGAACCTGCCCCTCTCCGGTCTCCTCCATGGCACACTCGGCGATAAAACCCTCGGTGGCATAGCGCAGTAAGACGGGTACCGCCTCCATGGGACTCATACCGCTTTCATCCAGGGGGCCGGTCTCTACCCACACGCCGTCATATTCCAGATACCCGCTGCCGTCCTTCAGCCGGGCGGTCACTCCGGCCACGGCGTCCGGGCTGGTGACGGTGAGCACACTCTCCCCTTCCCGCCGGTACTCCAGATCCAGGCCGTACTCATAGACCCGCTGTCCATAGTCAGCGGTCACAGTTAATTGGGCGGTACAGCCCTCCATGGCCAGATATTCACCCCGGATGTCCAGGGCCAGCTGCTCTGCGCCGGTGGCCCCGCCGCCGCAGGCAGCCAGAGCCAGGCACAGGGTTATCGTCAGTACGCACAAACCAAACCGGCGGCGCACTCCGTCTCCCCCTTTATTCCATGCTTATTCCACAGATTCCTTGATCACCCGGGGCAGCGCCGCCACCACGTCGGTAGGCGTCATGCCGTACTCCCCAATCTCCTGGGCGCACAGATCACCGGCCGCGCCGTGGAGCCACACCGCCATGGGCACCGCCTGCCGGGCGGGCAGGCCCTGTCCCAGCAGGGAGAGGATCACTCCCGCCAGCACGTCGCCGCTGCCTCCCTTGGCCATACCGGGATTGCCGGTGGTGTTGATGTAAGCAGTACCGTCCGGGAAAGCAGTGATGGTGCGGTGGCCCTTGAGCACCAGACAACAGGTGTGCTCCATGGCAAAACGCCGGGCCGCTCCCAGCCGGTCCCCGTCGGACAGATCGCCTCCCAGCCGGGCAAACTCCCTGTCATGGGGGGTGAGCACCGTGTGAAGGCCCTGCCGGGCGTCCAGTACATCTATATGTCCTTCCAGGGCGTTTATGCCGTCGGCGTCCAGGATCACGGGGATATGGATCTCATGCAGCAGGTGACGCACCACAGCCGCCACACCGTTGCCCCGGCCCAGGCCGGGGCCGATCAGGCACACACCGCAGCCCGCCAGCTTATGATGGATCACCTCTCCAGCCTCCAGAGACAGCTGGCCCTCCTTGCCTGCCGGCAGAGGGTAGGGCATAGCCTCGTCCAGCTTGGCAGCAGCCACCGGCCAGATGGGGGCAGGCACCCCCACCGACACCAGCCCCGCGCCGGAGCGCACCGCCGCCTGGGCCGCCAGCACCGGAGCGCCGGTATAGCCCACGCAGCCCCCCAGAATGGCGCACCGGCCGAAGTCACCCTTATGGGCGTCCAGAGGCCGGCGCGGCAGCTTCACACCAGCAGCCTCCACAGTGCTCACCGGACAGTCCAGGGCATCCACCAAATCTTTGGGAATCCCAATATCGGCTACCGTCAGCTTGCCGGTACACAGTCCGCCTTTCCCTACATAATGGCCCGCTTTGGGCAGGGTGAAGGTAACAGTACGGGCGGCGTGTACCGCCTCCCCCAGCACCCGGCCGGTGTCGGTCTCTACTCCGCTGGGGATATCGGCGGACACCACAGGGATGTCGCAGGTATTCATCATATGGACGGCGGTAAGGGCATCCCCCCGCACATCGCTGTTCAGCCCGATGCCGAAGAGGGCGTCCACCATCACATTGGCCTCCAGGCACCAGGCGGCAAACTCAGCATCATCAGGCTGGAAGGGTTCCAGCTTTCCCCCTGCCGCCGCCAGTTTCGCCTCCATGGCTCGGGTATCCTGGGTCATCTTCTCATGGCTGCCCACCAGGACACATCGCACTTCAAATCCCGCCTCCAGCAGCTGCCGGGCGCAGGCCACGCCGTCGCCGCCGTTGTTGCCCGGCCCGCAAAAGCACACTACCCGTCCAACGCAGTCCCCCGTTAGGTTCATGACCTCCTCGGCCAGGGCCGCTGCCGCCCGCTCCATCAAGCCGGTGGACGGGATTCCCCGTTCCTGAATGGCGATCCGGTCCGTCTCCCGCATCTGCTGTGCTGTGGCGATCCGCATATTCATACACACTCCTGTTCCTTGGTTCTTTCGTTCAGGCAGCCCCATTATATGCTGTCCATCCCGTCCCGTCAATTTTAATCTTGCACTTTCTGTCAAACTGTGCTATAAATAATCTTACTTGCGAAGAAGGGAAAAAGATCGGTTCCCCGCCCGGCAGAGAGCGTCCGTCACCGGCTGAAAGCGGATGTGGGGTTGGCCCGTTCGGTTCGTCCTGGAGCGGCCCTGGAGACAGGGACGGATTTGCCCCACGTTATCGGGGCCAAAGTGCCCGCTGCGTGCGGGAATTGCGGGTGGTACCGCGGAAGGTTTGCCTTTCGTCCCAATGGATTGGGATGGAAGGCTTTTTTGTTTACAAATCGTATCACTGCAAAAGGAGCTGCGAATATGAAGGAAACACTGGAGACCATACGCCGGGAAGCGCTGGCCGCACTGGACGGCGCCGGCAACGCCCAGGAGCTGGACGCCCTGCGGGTGAAGTACCTGGGTAAGAAGGGCGAGCTTACCGCCGTTCTGAAAATGATGGGCAAGCTGTCCGCCGAGGAGCGCCCCGCCATGGGTCAGCTGGCCAACGAGGTCCGTTCCGCCCTGGAGAGTGCCCTGGAGGCCAAGGGTAAGGAGCTGGAGGCCAAGGCTCTGGAGGACCGGCTGAAGGCTGAGGCCCTGGACATCACTGTCCCCGGCAAGGCTGTTAAGGCCGGCCACCGCCACCCCATGTATATCGCCCTGGACGAGATCAAGGAGATCTTCATCGGCATGGGCTTCACTGTGCTGGATGGCCCCGAAGTGGAGCTGGCCAAGCTGAACTTTGACCGCCTCAACGCCGAGGAGGGCCACCCCTCTCGTGACTGGTCGGATACCTTTTACTTTGATGAGGACAGCCGTGTGATGCTCCGCTCCCAGACCTCCCCCATGCAGGTCCGGGCCATGGACACCATGGAGCTGCCCATCCGCATCATCGCCCCCGGCCGGGTGTACCGCAAGGACGAGGTGGACGCCACCCACTCCCCCATGTTCCATCAGGTGGAGGGCATGGTCATCGACAAGGGTGTCACCATGGCCGACCTGAAGGGCACTCTGAATACCGTGGTGGAGCAGCTGTACGGCAAGGGCACCAAGACCCGGTTCCGTCCTCACCACTTTCCCTTCACCGAGCCCTCCTGCGAGATGGACGTGCAGTGCCACAAGTGCGGCGGCGTGGGCTGTCCCACCTGTAAGGGCGAGGGCTGGATCGAGCTGCTGGGCGCGGGCATGATCCATCCCCGCGTGCTGGAGATGAGCGGCATCGACCCCAATGTGTACTCCGGCTGGGCCTTCGGCATCGGTCTGGAGCGTACCGCCATGCGCCGGTTCAAGATCGCCGACCTGCGGCTCATCTTCGAAAACGACGTGCGGTTCCTGGAGCAATTCTAAGAAAGGAGTGTAGGAACAATGAATCTGAGCAGAAAATGGCTGAATGAATTTGTCACTGTGACTGCCTCCGACAAGGAATTTGCCGAGGCCATGACCCTGTCCGGCTCCAAGGTGGAGCTGACTCACGACCTGGGAGAGGAGATCTCCAATGTGGTGGTGGGCCGCCTGCTGTCCATGGAGCGTCATCCCGATTCCGATCATATGTGGATCTGCCAGGTGGACGTGGCTCAGGAGGAGCCCATCCAGATCGTCACCGGCGCCTGGAACATCCACCCCGGCGACCTGATGCCGGTGGCCCTCCACAAGTCCACCCTGCCCGGCGGCGTGAAGATTCAGAAGGGCAAGCTGCGCGGCGCGGTGTCCAACGGTATGTTCTGCGGCCTGGCTGAGCTTGGTCTGGATACCCGCGACTTCCCCTACGGCGTTATCACCCCCGCCGCCATTCTGGGTGACTATCACCCCCTGGACAAGGACAAGCCCTCCATCCCTGCCGACATCCAGCCCGGCCACAAAGTCTATGGCCCTGTGGTGTGCGCCAAGGTGACCGGCGTCACCACCACCGGCTATTCCACCTATGACGTCACTCTGGATACCGGCGACGGCACTGCTACCGTCTCCACCACCTGCCCCAACCTCCACGAGGAGGACCTGGTGGCCTACAACGCCAAGAGCAATACCATTTGCACCCTGGAGGATCTCCACGCCCAGCAGGCCGAGTTCCCCCACTGCATCCCCGACGGCATTTTTGTGCTGAACGAGGACTGCAAGCCCGGCGACGACATCAAGCCGGTCATCGGTCTGGACGACCATGTGGTGGAGTTTGAAATCACCCCCAACCGCCCCGACTGTCTCTCCGTCATCGGTCTGGCCCGGGAGGCCGCCGCCACCTTTGACGCCCCCCTTACCCTCCACGAGCCTGTGGTCAAGGGCGGCGGAAACGGCATCCTGATGGAGCTGCTGGACGTGGAGACCCCCGCCAGCGACCTGTGCCCCCGGTACACCGCCCGGATGGTGCGCAACGTGAAGATCGCCCCCTCCCCCAAGTGGATGCGGGAGCGGCTGCGCTCCATGGGCGTGCGTCCCATCAACAACATCGTGGACATCACCAACTACGTCATGCTGGAGTACGGCCAGCCCATGCACGCCTTTGACTACCGCTATGTGAAGGGCGGCAAGATCATCGTCCGCCGTGCAGAAGAGGGCGAAGAGCTCACCACTCTGGACGGCCAGGTGCGCAAGCTCAACGCCAACCACCTGGTCATTGCCGATGAACATCGGGCCGTGGGTCTTGCCGGCATCATGGGCGGCGAGAACAGCGAGATCGTGGACGACACTGTGGACGTGGTCTTTGAGTCCGCCTGCTTTGACGGCACCTGCATCCGCAAGGGCGCGCTGGCTCTGGGTATGCGTACCGAGGCCTCCGCCAAGTTTGAGAAGGGCCTGGATCCCCTGAACACCCTGCCCGCCGTCAACCGGGCCTGTGAGCTGGTGGAGCTGCTGGGCGCCGGCGAGGTGCTGGACGGCACCATCGATATTCTCAACTACGTGCCCCAGCCCCGGGTGCTCAAGCTGGAGCCCGAGAAGATCAACGGCCTGCTGGGCACTGACATCGCCGAGAGCGAGATGGTGTCCATTCTGAAGAAGCTGGACTTCCAGGTGGAAGGCGATCAGGTCACCGTACCCTCCTGGCGCGGCGACGTCATCGGTATGGCCGACCTGGCCGAGGAAGTGGCCCGTTTCCACGGCTACAACAACATCCCCATCACCCTCATGAAGGGTCAGACCACCCTGGGCGGCTTCTCTGTAGGGGAGAAGCTGGAGCGCCAGCTGGGCTCCCTGTGCCGGGCCATGGGCTTTGATGAGATCATCACCTACTCCTTCATCTCCCCCACCTGCTATGACAAGATCCGCTGGGACGCCCACGACCCCCGCCGTCAGTCCTTCAAGATTCTCAACCCCCTGGGTGAGGACACCTCCATCATGCGTACCACCGTACTGCCCTCCATGCTGGAGATCCTGACCCGGAACTACAACTACCGCAACCAGAACGTGCGCCTCTATGAGGTGGGCCGCATCTACCTGCCCGGCGGCGAGGACGGTCTGGCTGTGGAGAACAAGGTGCTGTCCATGGGCGCCTATGGCAGCGATATGGACTTCTACGCCCTTAAGGGCTGTGTGGAGGCCATTCTCAAGGACCTGCGGGCCGAGGACGTCCACTTCGAGGTTCCCAGCGTGACCAATCCCTCCTATCACCCCGGCCGGGTGGCCGATGTGTACGCCGGTGCCCAGCGCATCGGTGTGCTGGGCCAGGTCCATCCCCTGGTGGCGCAGAACTACGGCGTGGATGCCCAGTTCTACTGCGCTGAGCTGGAGCTGAACGCGCTCATGGCCGCCAAGGGCGCCGATCCCGAGTATGTGCCTCTGCCCAAGTTCCCCAACCTCACCCGCGACATCGCCGTGGTGTGCGACGAGGTGGTGACTGTGGGCGCGCTGGAGGCCTGTATCCGCAAGGGAGCCAAGGGCCTGCTGAAGGAGTGCAAGCTCTTCGACATCTACCGCGGCAAGGGCGTGGAGGAAGGCAAGAAGTCTGTGGCCTTCAACCTGGTCCTCCGGGCCGACGACCGCTCCCTCACCAGCGAGGAGGCCGACGAAGATGTGAAGAGCATCCTGGCCGCTCTGGAGAAGGAACTGGGCGCCGTACTGCGCTAACTTCCCCAAAATGTGAAAAGTCCCCCCGGCATTGCCGGGGGGACTTTTTATGTTGAGAGGTTTGCCGCATTTTTGCCCAGGAACAGCACAACCCCCCGGCCATCCATCGTGACCGGGGGGCTACTTTTCGACCTGGGGTTCAATCACTTGGTCTACCTCTACTTTCTACAGATTTGCCACGCATTGGGAAGGACTCGGTTTTGGGATTCGCCTGGATCACTGTCTCCTGCAACGTACTACCCTGATTTCCGTCTTCAGCGAACTTCGCATCTGAGGTTTCCGGGTCTCCTCGCTTCAATGAGTTTGTTGGGAACACGTGTTGCCTAAAACGAACCGTTCCTTTTCCTTCTGCGTTGAGGCTTTGATGATTTGGACTTTACTAGCCCATTGGGTTCACCTCTTTCTTTCTGGTTTTAGTATACTATTGGGTCTGCCGTTTGTCAAGTCTTTTTTATTTGTTTTTCATAATTTCTTATCTTTTCTCTTATTGGCTTCCAGTATATTTACACATACCCGGATCCATCCCACTTACCCGAAATTCAGGATTGACACCTGCATTGACCTGTGGTATAAATTGTATGTTCGTTTTTGAACGCCTGTGCGAATGCACGTCCTGACCATCCTTTCACAAGGATCAAGGCTACACGGACGGCCGGGTCAAATGCCGAAAACCCGTCGAAGAGCCGGGGACCGTACCGCGGGTACGGACTGGCAACTTTGTTGCCTTATTGATTGAGCGGAAAGGCTCAAGTTTTATAAGTTGGTTACTTCATAACCGATGCGTAGATACGCACATCAACTTGTGAACGGTCAATAAGAGTGATGAATCGGACTGCACGGTACGGGCCCCCGTAACAGGCGAACTATAACTCTCTTTGTGTTCCAGCCATGGTGTGTATCTGCGCCATGGCTTTTTTGCTGCCTTTCCGCTCCACACGTTTGGAGGAGAGAAAAAAGATGAGGAAACGTCTGATTGCCGCAACCGCCGCAGCAGCTCTGCTGCTGTCCCTGACCGCCTGCTCCCAACCGGATGAGCAGCCGGAACCCTCTGCCGGACAGGATACCCAGGCCCTGGTATCCGCCTATCTGGAGCAGGTAGACCAGGAATACGCCTACCAGATCGCCGAGACCCTGGCCTACGATCCCGCCTACCTGTCCAACGAACTGGGCTGGCGCACCGCCGGTTCCGATGCCGAGCACGCTGCCGCCGACTACATCGCCGCCGAGATGGAGTCCATCGGCCTGACGGTGGAAAAGGTGCCTGTCACCGTGGATAAGTGGCAGTTCAACGACGCCTCTCTCACCATCGCCGACACCGATATCCAGATCATGCCCGCCTCCTACGCCACCAACGGCACGGACGCTGACGGCATTACCGCCCAGCTGGTGGATGTGGGCACCGGTACCGCCGCCGAGTACGAGGGGGTGGACGTGGAAGGCAAGATCGCTCTGGTGGGCGTGGACCAGTGGAATGTGGCCTGGATCGACCAGTATATGAATGAGGCCGCTCTCCACGGCGCCAGCGCCATCGTCACCTACGATGTGGGCGGCTACGCCACCTATTCCGACGACATGATCAATATGCAGGACGTTTGCTCCAAGGATGTGATCCCCTGCGTCAGCATCAGCAAGAACCAGTATCTCCAGCTGGCGGAGGCTCTGGCCGCGGGACACGACACCGCTACCCTGATGGTGGACAACGTCATGGAGCCGGAGCAGGGAACCAGCTACAATGTGGTGGGCACCCTGAAGGGCCGCAGCTCTGAGCAGCAGATCCTGGTGGCAGGCCACTATGACGTCTACTTCAACGGCTTCCAGGACGACAGCTGCGCCATCGGCCTGGTGCTGGCCATGGCCAAAGCCATGGTGGATTCCGGTTACCAGCCGGAAAACGATATCCGCTTCATCGCCCACGGCTCCGAGGAGTGGGGCGCCTCGGGCACCCAGTTTGACTGGACCACCGGCGCCTGGGAAATGATCAACACCGCCCATCCCGAGTGGGCCGGCAAGACCATCGCTCTGCTGAACTTTGAGCTGCCCGCCTTCTACGACGGCATGGAGGAGGGACAGATCAGCTGCGTCCCCGAGTTTTCCACATTGACCCAGTCCTTTGTGGAAGAATCCGGTCTTTTGACCCAGCCTGTTAACAACGTGTACCCCGGCGGCATCAGCGGCCAGTCGGTGGACACCAACACCATGGAGGACGGCGTCTCCTACCGGGCTTCCGGCGTCCCTTACTTCATCAACATCCCCGGCACCCAGGACGGCGAGGAGGGCTGGATTCAGCAGCGCTACCACACCGCAGCCGACGACCGGGATACCTACAGCGCCGACGTGATGCACACCAATCTGAACATCTTCGGTACGCTGGCCATCTACCTGGATCAGACGCCCGCCCTGGAGCTGGACCTGACCGCCACCTGCGACGATCTGGCGGAGGCTCTGGACGCCGATCTGGTGGCCGCCGCCGGCGGCGACGGCGAAGCCTACACCACCGCCCTGGAGACGCTGCGGACAGCTGCCGACGGGTGGAATCAGGAAATCGCCGCTGTCAACAGCCGCTATCAGCAGGCTCTGTCCGAAGGAGCCAGCCAGGAGGACCTGGACGCCATCCGGGCCGAGGGCCGGGCGCTGAATGCTAAGACCCTGGAGGCCTTCCGCTTTGTCCAGGACCACTTCATCGGCATCGCTTCCACCTCCACCATTCTCATCAAGCATCAGGCCTATCAGGAGAATATCGCTCTGATCTCCGGCGTGGTTGACGCCCTGGAGCAGGGAGTCCTGGGCAATGAGGAGGGTACCGGCGCGCTGGATCTGGCTTGGATGATCAACGGCGGCACCGAGTACGGCTACTATAATTTCAGCCTGGAGACCAACGCCCGCTCCAAGGATGCTCTGCTGGAGGACTCCAACCCGGGCAACCTGTTCTGGGGTACCGGCAAGGGCTCCATCCTGGCGGAAACCTATCCCGCCACGATGTCTCTGCTGGCCAAGAGCATGGAGGAGGCCCCCTCCTTTGATGAGGAGATCGCCCTCTACAACGATGCCCTGACCCAGCAGCAGCAGCTTCTGGCCCAGCAGGTGGCTGCGGAGACGGCCGCCATGGGTGAGCTGACCCAGCTGCTTCAGGCTTAACCCAATGAAAAGACGCGGAGCACGGCTTTGCCGTGCTCCGCGTTTTCTGTTTATAGCAATCAGGCACTCAGCAGTACCAGGATCACACCATAGATCACACTGGCCACCAGGCCATAGACAATGACCGGCCCGGCGATGATAAACATCCTGGCGCCTACCCCCAGCACCAGTCCCTCGCTTTTGAACTCCAGGGCGGGAGAGGCCACCGCATTGGCAAAGCCGGTGATGGGTACCAGAGTACCCGCTCCAGCGTGCTGGGCCAGCTTATCAAACCACCCCAGGGCGGTGAAAAAGGCGGAAAGGAAAATCAGCGTGACGGACACCGCTGTCCCTGCGTCGGTCTTATCCAATCCCCAGCTCTGGTACAGGTCGCTCAGCCCCTGTCCCAGGGTGCAGATCAAACCGCCCACCAGAAAGGCCCAGATCAGATCCTTCCACAGGGGAGAGGGCTTGGCCATCCCAGCCACATAGCGGCTGTACTCCTCGTTGGTCATGTCCATGGTACGCGCCTCCTTTTCCTTCATTATGTCCGCCAGCCGTGGGAATATGTGCAAGGGTATATTTTTTACTTGACTTTCCACCGGGTAGAGGGTATATCTTTTTTGCATCGGAGGTGAGCGGCATGAAGATCAACGAGGTGGAGCAGCTGGTGGGCGTCACCAAGCGCAACATCCGCTTCTATGAAAAAGAGGGGCTGCTGAACCCCGGACGCAATGCGGACAACGGCTACCGGGATTATACCGACGCCGACGTGGAAGCACTGCGTAAAATCAAGCTGCTGCGGAAGCTGGACGTGCCCATGGAAGAGATCCGAAAAATGCAGCAGGGCATCCTGACCCTGGACGACGGCCTGCGCCGGCACATCATTCAGTTGGAACGGGAGCAGGCCAACCTGGCCACCATCCGGACCCTGTGCCAGACATTGGCCGACGCCGGCCAGCAGCTGGCCGACCTGGACGCGGACCGGTGGCTGTCGGAAATGGACCGTATGGAAGGAGAGGGGACCCGCTTTGTGAACATCCATAAGAAAGATACTGTGTCCCACTACATCCCGCCGGTGGTATGCGCCCTACTGTTCGTGGTCCTGATGGGGGGCGTCATGGCCCTGGTGGTGTGGGCCGCTGTGGCCTTCCCCACCGACGCGCCCCCGCTGCCGGTGGTGGTGGTACTCACCCTGATCCCGGCTGTGTTCATCGTCGGGGTCCTGCTGGCCCTCATCCAGCGCATCAAACAGATCCAAGGAGGAGAAGAAAATGCTGCTTCTAAATATTGAGTACATCCCCGGCAAAGAGATCCAGGCCCTGGGTATCGCCAAGGGCAGCGTGGTCCAGTCCAAGCACTTCGGCAAGGACTTTATGGCCGGTATGAAGACCCTGGTGGGCGGCGAGATCGAGAGCTATACCAAAATGCTCACCGAGGCCCGTCAGATCGCCACCAAGCGCATGGTGGATGACGCCGAGGCCATGGGGGCCGACGCCGTGGTGGGCGTACGCTATACCTCCGCCTCCATCATGCAGGGCGCGGCTGAGATCACCGCCTACGGCACCGCCGTCAAAATCGTGGAGGGATAACCCATGCTGCACATCGAACACTTTTCCAAGACCTACCCCGGCGGCAAGCGGGCGGTGGACGACCTGAGCCTCCATGTGGCTCCCGGCGAGATCTTCGGGTTCATTGGCCACAACGGTGCGGGCAAGACTACCACCCTCCGGGCGGTGGCCGGCGTCATGGACTTTACACAGGGCACCATCACCATTGACGGGCACAACGTCCGCACCGACGCCCTGGCTGCCAAGAAGGTCACCGCCTTCCTGCCCGACAACCCCGACCTCTATGAATTTCTCACCGGCATCCAGTTTCTCAATTTCATCGCCGATCTATACGAGATCTCCGGGGATACCCGTCAAAATCTCATCGCCAGGTACGGCGACGCTTTTCAGCTCACCGGCCATCTGGGCAGCCCCATCGGCAGCTACTCCCACGGCATGAAGCAGAAGCTGGCCCTCATCTCCGCCCTCATCCGCCAGCCCAAGCTGCTCATTTTGGACGAGCCCTTCGTAGGCCTGGACCCGTCGGCGGCCCACCTGCTCAAACAGTTCTGGGCGGAGCTGTGCGCCGCCGGCAGCGCGGTATTCTTCTCCACCCATGTGCTGGAGGTGGCCGAAAAGCTGTGCCACCGAGTGGCTATCATCAAGCAGGGCAAGCTGATCCGCATGGGCAATACCGCTGAACTGGTGGGAGACTCCACCCTGGAGGACGTATTCCTGGAACTGGAGGGAGACGGGCATGGCTAAATTTCTCGCCCTGCTGAAGCTGAATTTCCGGGCCCTGCTCTCCGCCATGCGGGTGGGCCGGAAGAAGCGCTCCTTCTCCGGCATAGGCGCCCTGGCCCTTCTGGCCGGGTTGTCGCTCTATATCTCCGGGGTGTACAGTTCCCTGCTGGCCGGACAGCTGGCGGCGGTGGGGGCCCTGCCCCTGCTGCTGGTGCTCATGTCCCTGGTGGCGGTCCTGCTGGGTTTCTTTTTCTCCCTCTTTGCAGCCCAGGGCGTGGTATATGGGGCTAAGGACAACGACCTGATGCTCTCCCTACCCATTTCCCCGTTTACCCTTATGCTCTCCCGTACCCTGGCGCTCTATCTGGAAAACCTGGTATCCACCGTGTTCGTGCTCCTCCCCGCCGGGGTGATCTATCTGTGGTACGGCGGGCCGGGAGGTTGGGCGGTGCTCCCGCTACTGCTGGTTTCCGCCCTCTTTCTCAACCTGCTGCCCACCCTGCTCACCCTCATCATAGGCTTTGTGCTGGCCTGGCTGTCCGGCCGGTTTTCCCGGAAGGCCCTGGCCTCCACCCTGCTCCAGCTGCTCCTGCTGGCTCTGATTCTGGTGGGCTCCTTCTGGCTGAGCGCCGCTGCCAACAATATGGAAAATGCCGCCCCCGCCATCCTGTCCTTCTTCCAGGGCTGGGGCCGTCCCTTCCTGCTGCTGGCAGAGGGGGTGAGCGGCGGAAATCTGCTCCAGCTGGCGGCTCTGTGGGCCCTGTGCCTGGTCCCCTTCCTGGTGGTAGTGTGGCTGTTGGCCTGGCAGTATAAGGCCATCATCACCCGGCTGTCCACCCACCGGACCCGCTCGGATTACAAGCTGGGCAGGCTGTCCTCCTCCAGCCAGCGGGGCGCCCTGCTGCGGAAGGAGGCCCGCCGGTGGTTCGGCACCCCCAGCTATGTATTCAACACCGGCATCGGTCTGCTCCTGCTGCCCGGCGCCGGGGTAGCCGCTCTCATCTACCGGGAATCCATCGCACAATTTTTAGAGATGGCTGGCGGCCTAGCTCTGGCTCCGCTGCTGCTGGCAGGCATTACGTTCTGCCTGTCCACCGTTGCCATCACCGGCTCCTCCATCAGCCTGGAGGGCAAACAGCTCTGGCTGCTCCAGTGCGCCCCCGTTCCGGTGACCACCATTCTGGGCATGAAGGTGGCCTTCCAGCTGCTGGTCATCCTACCCTGTCTGGCAGTGGGGTGGCTCATGCTCTGTCTGGCCTTTGCCCTAACTCCGGCAGAGTGGATACTCCTGCTGGTTGACGGATTACTCTTCGCCCTGATGTGCGCCCCCTTCGGGCTCTGGATCAACCTCCACTTCCCCAAGCTGGACGCCGTCAACGACGCCGTGGTGGTCAAGCAGTCGGCCGCCGCCATGCTGTCCACTTTCCTGCCCATGGTTCTGGTCCTGCTCTTTTTCCTGCTGTGGTTCTTTTCCCTGGAACCGCTGGGCAGCGTGGGTCTGCTGCTGGTATACGCCGTTATTCTGGCCGCTGCGGCTGTCCTCTCCTTCTTTGCACTTGTGCGCCAGGGGCCCGCATTGTTCCGCAGTCTGGAGGAAAAATGACAAATTGCTACAAAGTGGGGACGGGCCTTGCGCCCGCCCCCGCTTTGCTCTAAAATGGGGTTACATAATATTACGGGAGGCGTACTATGAAACTTCGCTTTCGCCTGCCGGCCGTCGGGCTGGCCGCAAGCCTTTTGCTGACAACTGCTGCTCAGGCGCTCAATCCCTCTCAGGCTCTGACGCTGCTGAACTGGTACTACCTGGACCCTCTTCCCGACCAGGTATTTGAGCAAACGGATATGAACGGGATTATCCAGGCCCTCGGAGACCCCTACACCGAATATTTTACCGCCGAAGAGTACGCCGCCTTTCACGCCTCTCTCTCCGACTCTGAGCTGGTAGGCGCCGGCGTTTCCATTCAGCTGGCTGACGATGGTCTGCTGGTAACCCGCGTGATCCCCGGCTCCGCCGCAGAGGCGGGTGGTCTGCTGGCAGGAGACGTAATTACCGCCATCGATGGCCAGTCTTGTATGAAAATCAGCCTGGAGCAGGCCTCCGCTCTGCTGGGCGGCGAGGTGGGGACCTCCTTCCAGCTGACTTATCTGCGGGACGGCCAGGCCCACACCGTCACCCTGACCCGCTGCGCCTTTGTGGTGCCCACCGCCTATACTGAACTTTGGGAGGACCACATCGGCTATGTGGCCTGCGACGCCTTTGGTCCTGAAACCGCCGGTCATGTGCAGGAAGGTTTGGAAACCTATGGCAGTCAGGCCGACCACTGGATCATGGACCTGCGCAACAACGGCGGCGGAGAAGTGACCGCCGCCCTCAACACCATCAGCTATTTTGCTGGTCCCAACGATCAGCTGGTTTATATGCGGGCCAGCGACGGCTCCATCAACGCCCAGGGCAGCCAGAGCGCCCAGATCACCGATGAACCGCTCATCGTCCTGACCAACTTCTATTCGGCCAGCGCCTCCGAGCTGTTTGCCTCCGCCATTCGGGACACCGGCTCCGGCCTGCTGGTGGGAGACCGCACCTACGGAAAAGGAGTCGCTCAGATCCTGTTGGACAGCACCCTCTTTCCTGCCTTTTTCTCCGAGGGCGATGCTCTGAAAATGACCGCCTATCGCTTTTTCGGGCCCGCCGGTACCAGCAACGACACCATCGGGGTCATGCCGCACCTGCTGCTGGACCCGTCTCTGGCGGACGAGGCTGCCGTGCTTCTGTCCAGTCCAGAGCCCCAGGGGGACACCTCCGGTACGGCGCGCATTGATCTGAACGGCGCCTGGTACATCGATCTGGAGCAGGCCTGCTCCGCCCCCTACCGGGCAGCCTTTACCGCGCTGCTGGAGGCCCTGCCCGACGGAGTCCTGCTGCGGACAGGCACCGGTGATGGCTGGGAGGCCACCACCGCCGCCGATCTGGCCGCCGCCTGCGGCCTCAGCGGCTATCATCACCGGGGGTTCTCCGACACCGCTCAGTCCCCCTATGCCGATGAAATCGGCCTGCTGGCCACCTACGGCGTGGTACTGGGCGCGGGAGACGGCACCTATCGTCCCGCGGAAGCTCTGACCCGGGGCCAACTGTGTACCCTGCTGGCCCAGGCCCTGAACTGCAAGGTTCCTACCGGGGAGAGCGCCTTTACCGACGTGTCCATGGACGACTGGTACGGTCCCTCCGTCAATGCCCTGGCCTCCATGGGACTGGTAAACGGCGTAGGCGGCGGTCGCTTCGCCCCCAACGATCCGGTGAGCCACGAGCAGTTTATCACCATCCTGTCCCGCCTGGGCAGGAAACTTGATCTGGATCTGATCCAGACCTGGCAGAATCGTCCGGAGGCGGCGTCCGCCGAGTATCAGAACTATTCCTCCTGGTCCTGGGAGTCGGTATGGCTGCTGGCACAGGATGAGGACGGCCTGCTTTGGGCCGCCCCCAGTGAGATCGATCCCGCCGGAGTCACCACCCGGGAGGAGGCTGCCGCCCTGACCTGCACTCTGCTGTGCAAGCTGAATCTGCTTCCCTCTCTGATCTGAGCAAAAGCGCCCTTCGCTGTGCGAAGGGCGCTTTTCCGGCTTTCTTCACAGAAACTTTATCATTTCTGCCCTCCTTTCTCCCTGTTTCCGCATGGACTTTTCTCTTCCGCTATGGTAGAATGGTGTGAAATTATGGACTTGATCCAATCGGAGGCAATTCATTTTGAGGACAGATGTTTTGGGCGTCGGCTTCGACGACCTGACGTTGGATGAGGCGGTACAGACTGGCTCCGGGCTGGTGGAAGCGGACGGCTTTCACTATGCTGTGACCCCCAACCCGGAATTTATCCTGGCCGCCCGGAAAAACCCCGAATTCAAGCAGGCCCTGCTGGGGGCTGACCTGGTGCTGGCCGACGGCATCGGTGTGATCTACTCCGCCAAGATTCTGGGCCGCCCCCTGAAAAGCAAAGTGCCGGGCATCGATTTTGCCCAGCGGCTGGTGGCATGGATGGCGGAACACGGAAAGCGGCTCTTTCTGCTGGGCGCCAAACCCGGCGTGGCCGAGCTGGCCGCTGCCAACCTGAAGAGTACCTATCCCGGACTTATTGTCTGCGGTACCCACGACGGCTACTTCAAGGAGGACGGTCCGGTGGTGGAGGAAATCCGCGCCGCCGCCGCAGATGTGGTCTTTGTCTGTCTGGGCGCGCCCAAGCAGGAGTTCTGGATGGTACAGAACGGTCCCGCCACCGGCGCGCACCTGATGATCGGCCTGGGCGGCTCCCTGGACGTCTTTGCCGGCGTGGTGGAACGGGCTCCCAAGGCCTTTCAAAAGCTGGGGCTGGAGTGGCTCCACCGGCTCATCAAGGAACCCAAGCGCATCGGGCGCATGGCCAAGCTCCCTCTGGTGCTGTGGTATGCCGTAGGCGCCCGGATCAGGAGGCGCTGACATGGCAGGAAAGCTGATTGTGTTTGAAGGAACCGACGGCTCCGGCAAATCCACCCAGTTCAAGCTGCTGTGTCAGCGGCTGGAGCAGGAGGATATCTCCTTCCGCCGTCTGGTCTTTCCCCAGTATCAGGAGCCCTCTTCCGCCCTGCTGCGGATGTATCTGGGCGGTGAGTTTGGCTCCCATCCCTCTGACGTAAATCCCTATGCCGCCTCCACCTTCTACGCGGTGGATCGGTACGCATCCTGGAAGAAAGTGTGGGGAGACTACTACCGGAACGGCGGGCTGGTACTCTCCGACCGGTACACCACCTCCAACGCCGTCCACCAGGCCAGCAAGCTGCCTGAGGACCAGTGGGAGGAGTTCTTTCATTGGCTCTTCGACTTTGAATGCTCCAAGCTGGGCCTGCCCTTCCCCGACCAGGTGATCTATCTGGATATGCCCACAGAACGGGCCGTGGAGCTGCTGCGCAGCCGGGAGGCGGCCACCCATACCAAAGGCGATATTCACGAAGTAGATACCGATTATCTGGCCCTGTGCCGCCGCACCGCTCTGCGGGCGGCTGACTGCCTGGGCTGGCACAAGGTCCCCTGCGTGGACCAGACAGGACGTCTGCGCTCCACGGAAGAAATCCAACAAGACATCTGGGCCATGGTAGCCCAAATCATAAAATGAGGTGCTGTTGAATGGTAGCGATTTTACTGGGTAACGGGTTTGAAGAGAGCGAAGCTCTGGTCCCCGCCGACCTGCTGCGCCGGGCCGGCGTCAAGGTAACCCTGGTGGGCCTGGACGGACTTCAGGTCACCGGCAGCCACGGGATCACTGTCACGGCGGACACCACCCTGGACCAACTGGAGCCCGACCAGCTGCGGATGCTTATGCTCCCCGGCGGACTGGGCGGCGTGGAGGCCATCAGCGGCGATATGCGGGCCCAGGCCCTCATCCAGCGCTGCTATGATCACGGCTGCTGGCTGGCCGCCATCTGTGCTGCTCCCACCATTCTGGCCAACCTGGGGATGCTGGACCGCCGCAACGCGGTGTGTTACCCCGGTATGGAGGATCTGATGGGTTCCGCCGTGGTGCAGAAGGGCTCCTCCGTAGTGGTGGACGGCCATATCGTCACCGGCGAGGCCGCCGGTTCCGCCTTCCCCTTCGGCCTGAAGCTGGTGGAGATCCTGAAGGGACCTGCCGCCGCCGCCCAGGTAAAGAATGCCGTCCACTATCACGGCTGAGAAGGCCCGCCTGCGCCGTCAGGCGCTGGACTGGCTGGCCGCGCTGTCTCCTCCGGAGCGGATCGCCGGAGATGAATCCCTGTTCCGCCGTTTTCTGGCCCTGCCTCAGATAGAGTCCGTCCGGACCGTCCTGCTCTACCACGGCATGGACACCGAGCCGGACACCGTCCGGCTGCTGTCACCCCTGTGGGATATGGGAAAGCAGGTGTGTCTGCCCAGGTGCCTGCCGGGGAACCAAATGGAGGCCAGGCTCGTCCAAAGGGACAGTACCCTCGTCCGCCATCCCTACGGAATGCTGGAACCGGGCCCGGACTGTCCCCTCATCCCGCCGGACCAGATCGATCTGGTTCTGGTGCCCGGGCTGGCCTTTGACCGCTCCGGCGGCCGGCTTGGGCGGGGCGGCGGGTATTACGACCGCTGGCTGGCCGGATTTTCCGGCATCACCGCCGCGCTGTGCCGGGATGGACTGCTGATGGAGGCCATTCCCCGTCTCCCCCACGACCTGGGGGTGGATCTGGTGATCACTGAAACCAGCCTGTACGGCCCGTCCGCACCGGGATAGGAGAAAAGCGGGGCCTGAGGCCCCGCTTCCCCGCGGTACGTACGGCTCAGCAGCAGCCGTCGTTGCAACCGCAGTTGTTATTGCAGCCGCAGCTGTTGCCGCAGCTGTTCCCGCCGCCGCAGCAGCAGCACAGCAGGATGATGATCAGGATGATCCACAGGCAGTTGTTGCCGCCAAAACCGTTATTGCCGAAACACATTGTCGTCTCACCTCACTTGCTTTAACTGACCTATTCTATGCGGAGGGAGCAATCGTGGTTCCGGCAGGCCACTGTTTTTCATTCGGTTAGGAGTTGAACCTATGTCTCAGGAAGATTATCACAACGAGGGCCGTCAGGAGACCTCTTCCCATGCCAACCATGGCGGAAAACGTCTGGCGCCTTCCAGCCGCTCGTCCGGCCGTGCCCCCTCCGCCCCGGAGGGGCAGCAACGGTCCCGGCCCCGCAAGAAGCGCAAGCGTCTGGGCTCATGGGGTATTTTGATCTATGTGGTATGCGTACTGGGCGCCTCCGTTCTGCTGGCAGGTGTCAGCTGGATGTGGGCCAACGACATCCTCGCTCTAAACAAAGCCCCCCTCACCGCTGTGGTGGAGATTAAGGAGGGCGATACAGTGAATCAGGTTGCCGACAAGCTGAAGGATGCCGGCCTGATCGAATACAAGTTTGTCTTTAAACTTTTCTGCAGCTTCACCCACGTCTCAGGTCAGGCTGGAGATGACGACGCCAAGATCACCCCGGGCAGCTACGAGCTGAATACCGACATGGACTATCGGGCCCTCATCAGCAGCATGGGTTCCAGTTCCGCCAACCGGCTCACCACCACGGTGACCATCCCGGAGGGCACCACAGAGGCTCAGATCTTTGAGATGCTGGAGAAGGCCGGCGTGGCCACGGTGGAAGATCTGGAGGCGACCGCCGCCAACTATGACTTCAAATTCTCCTTCCTCCAGGGCGTGCTGCCCCTGGGCGACGCCAAGCGGCTGGAGGGCTACCTCTTCCCCGACACCTACGAGTTCTATATGGGTGAGGACCCGGTGAGCGTGCTCAACAAGATGATCCTTCGTTTTGACCAGATCTTTACCGATGAGATGCGCCAGACCATGGCCGACAAGGGCATGAGCGTAAATGACGCCGTCATCATCGCCTCCATGATCGAAAAGGAAACCGACGGCAGCGATCAGGGTAAGATCTCCTCGGTCATCTACAACCGGCTCAACAACCCCACCAGCGAGACGGCGGGCTATCTGAACATCGACGCCACCATCCTGTATGTCACCGGAGGCACCCAAGTAAACACGCAGGCGGATACTCCCTATAACACTTATACCCACAAGGGACTCCCCCCCACCGCCATCTCCTGTCCCGGTGTGGACGCCCTGAAGGCGGCGGTGAACCCCGACTCTACCAATTACTACTACTATGCGCTGGGCGACGACGGGGTACACCACTTCTTCCGCTCCAGCAGTGAGCACCAATCTTTCCTCAATAGCCAGGAGCTGTACAAGAATGACTAAACAAATCGAACTGCTCTCCCCCGCCGGGGACATGGAACGGCTGAAAATGTCCCTGGCCTACGGGGCAGACGCGGTCTATCTGGCGGGCAATGATTTTGGTATGCGTGCCTTTGCCGGCAACTTCACCGAGGAGGAAATGCGTCAGGCAGTGGAACTGTGCCACAGCAAGGGCGTATCCATCCACGTTACCTGCAACACCATGCCCCGCAACGACGAGGTGGCCCGGCTGCCCCAGTGGCTGGAGTACCTCCAGTCTCTGGGGGTGGACGCCGCCATCGTGGCCGACGTAGGTGTGCTCTCTTTGCTGAAAAAGCACGCTCCCAAGGTCAAGGCACACATCTCCACCCAGGCCAGCATCTCCAACTATCAGGCTGCCCGTGCCTGGTACGATCTGGGTGCCAGCCGGGTGATTCTGGCCCGGGAGCTGTCCCTGGATGAGATCCGGGAGATCCGGGCCAAGGCCCCCAAGGAGCTGGAGATCGAGGCTTTTGTCCACGGCGCCATGTGCGTCAGCTACTCCGGCCGTTGCCTGCTGAGCAACTATATGACCGGCCGGGACGCCAACCGGGGCGCCTGCGCCCAGCCCTGCCGCTACAAGTACGCTCTGATGGAGGAAAAGCGCCCCGGGGAATACTTCCCCATCGGCGAAGATGAGGGCGGCGCCTTCATTATGAACTCCCGGGATATGTGCATGATCGACCACATTCCGGAGCTGATGGAGGCGGGCCTGAACTCTCTCAAAATCGAGGGCCGTGCCAAGAGCGCCTACTATGCCGCCGCTGTCACCGCCGCCTACCGCCACGCCATCGACGCAGCGGCCGCCGGTCAGCCCATGGACCCGGTGTGGCGGGAAGAGGTGGACAAGGTGAGCCACCGCCCCTACTCCACCGGTTTCTACTTCGGCCAGCCCGGCCAGTATACCGGAGACGCCCGGTATGTCCGGGAGTGGCAGGTGGTTGCCATCGTCACTTCCTGCGATTCTGAGGGCAACGCCACCCTGTCCCTGCGCAATAAGTTTGCCGTGGGAGACGAGCTGGAGCTGGTGGGCCCCGACGTGGCTGCCACCCCCTTTACCGCCGGTGCCATGGAGGATGAAAACGGCTGGCCCCTCACTGAGCCCCGTACTCCCCAGATGGTATTCCGCATGAAGCTGCCCCGTCCGGTGCCCCCTCTGTCCATCCTCCGGGCCTGCCGGGAAAATTCCTGATATGCAAAAGTCCAGGCGAACTTCGCCTGGACTTTTTTTGTGACCTGGAGGCCTGCCCAGTCCGGTCTTCACGCAATCTCTCCGAATCCGCGGCCAGCACAGTTGAACTGCACTCTGACAGCGGAGCTGCTGCGTCAATTCGCAGCAGCCCCGCTGTCCTCCCAAAGTTTTCAGTTTTTCACACCGGAGCCCCCGCAGCCGATGCACAGCCGCCGGCCGGTTCCGCCGCAGTAAGTGCAGCTCTGGGGAGTCTCCATCCCCATGATGGAGATAGACTGTCCCTGACCGGTGCCTCTGCAATAGGGACAGGTCACCATTCCGTCGCCGTTGCAGACGGCGCAGGGCTCGGAACCAGCAGTGGAGCCACCGCTGCCGGTGCTGCTGCCGCCCGAGGCGCTGGTGCCGTTGTTCCATATCTCCTTGACGTTGTTTCCATTACTATCCATGATATAAATGGAGGTAGCCCCCCAATTATTAGACCCATAATTGAATCCGTTCTCGTTCTCTACAAAAACCACCTTGGAGTCGTTATTGGCCAAGCGTCTGCACTGGTAGTGGCCCTGATAGAGCACCTCCTGGAGGTCGGTGCTGCGGTTGACCCGCACCACCTTGGTCTGGCTGTGGGTATAGCGCCAGTCTGCCGTCCAGGTGTAGTCGTTGGCATCCAGATAGTTATTCTTGGCGGCGTTGTAGCTGCTCTCGCTGACGGTCTGGCGGGCGCCGGTGGAGGCATTGTGGAAGTAATAGGTCTTTACATCGCCATCCTTGACATAGAAGTAGATGCCGGAGCCGTCTGCGGCACAGAAAATCTCACGCCCCACATCGTCATACTTATACAAGGTCCGACTGGCACTGGTAGCCGGATCGGCCTCAATAATGGAGTGGGACCAGCCGGAATCGGAGTCGAAGTAATCATTGAGATAGATTTTCCCATTGGCGGCAGTCATGGTAATATAACTGGAAAAATCATCGTTTTGGTAGAGCAGTTTGCTGCTTCCAGTGTTCAGGTCCACAACGTATACCGATGCGGCCAGAATACTGCTGTACTTCCCTGAGGGATCAGTATAGTGATCTGCAACACGAACCAACAGGTAGTCACGGTAAATCATCATCTCTTCGATCTCCAGCTCCCCGTTCTGGTTAAACACCATCGTCCGGGAACCGGTACTGGGGTCTATACAGAAGATGGTCTGATTGCTGTGGTTTCCGTAGTAGTAAACCTTACCGTTGTAAGGAATGATTTCAGAAGGATAGACCTCAGAATCGTAGGAGGTAACAGAGACACCGTCATACCGGTAGAGCATTTGCCGCCAGCCAAAGGAGAAATAGACAATGTCCCCATCAAACACCGCCCTGCACGGAACCTCCTTATAGCTGGTATCAGAATACACCCTGTTTTCATCCGTCGCGTTTTCATCCGCCGCCGTCTGGCCGCCAGAGGTGATGACTACCCGGTTGTTGGCGCCATCCCACTGCACATTGCAGTCCAGGGACTCAGACACCGCCCGGACAGGTACTAGAGTCCGGCCATTGAGGGCGATGGGAGCTACGTCCAGTTCGAAGTACTGAGCCTCACCGTCGCCTATCTGCTTTGCCAGCACATTTTTCCCCAACTGCATGGCAATCAGGGTATCGCCCCTCTGGGCCGCCACTCCCTGGTATTCTGGTACCCACTCCACTGTAGCACCCAGCTTCTCGAAGATGGCTCGGAAGGGCACCAGCACACGCCCGTTCTGGGCAATGGGCGGCTGGTCGAAGGTCAGCTTCTCCCCGTCCACATATACGGCAATCTCGCCCCCCGCGGCCTGGGCCACCCCTCCGGCGGGTATAAAGACCGCCGTCAGCAGCAGAGCAGAAAGTAATAGAGATAAGAGTCTGCTTCTTTTCATAGAGTTCACTCCAATTCCATTTTATTTTTCATGGAAAGTATTATACCATAATCATCCTTGAATATCAACTATTTCCTGCACCTGCCACCAGTTTACTTCTTTACTGACCGCCGCCTCCGTTTGCCGGGAAAAAGGTTGACAACGGCGAAAAATGTGATAGAATAAGGCAGTTGAAGCGCAATGACGAAGCCAAGCAGACCACGCCGCGACGAGCGAGAGGGGACGGTGAGAGCCCTCCGCGACACGAGCCTGCGCGCCACTTCTGAGCGGCCCGGGAGGACCGGGACGATTCATCCCCGTTACCGGATGCAATGAGATGCGCTCTTTGGGCGCAGATCAGGGTGGTACCGTGGAGTGAACCTTGCTCCGCCCCTGACATGGGGGCGGGGCTTATTTTTTTGCAGAGGAGATTGAATCATATGCCCAAGAAGTTCGGTCTGAACGAACTGCGCGAGATGTTCCTGTCCTTCTTTGAGACCAAGGGACACCTGCGCCTGCCCAGCTTTTCCCTGATTCCCCAGAACGACGCCTCCCTGCTGCTCATCAACAGCGGCATGGCGCCCATGAAGCCCTTCTTCACCGGCGAGCAGGAGCCCCCCCGCCACCGTGTGACCACCTGCCAGAAGTGCATCCGCACCGGCGACATTGAGAACATCGGTCACACCGCCCGTCACGGCACCTACTTCGAGATGCTGGGCAACTTCTCCTTCGGGGATTACTTCAAGAAGGAGGCCATTCACTGGGCCTGGGAGTTCCTGACCTCCCCCGAGTGGGTGGGCCTGGACCCCAACCGCCTCTACCCCTCTGTGTTCGCCGGCAATGAGACCACCCCCGCCGACGACGAGGCCTTCCGCATCTGGAACGAGGAGATCGGCATCCCTGCCGAGCGCATCTTCAAGTTCGGCAAGGAGGACAACTTCTGGGAGCATGGCTCCGGCCCCTGCGGCCCCTGCTCCGAGATCTACTACGACCGGGGCGAGCAGTGGGGCTGCGGCAAGCCCGGCTGCACCGTGGGCTGCGACTGCGACCGCTATATTGAGGTGTGGAACGTAGTGTTCTCCCAGTTCGACAACGACGGCGAGAACCACTACACCGAGCTCAAGCAGAAGAACATCGACACCGGCATGGGCCTGGAGCGTCTGGCCTGCGTGTGCCAGGATGTGGCCTCCCTGTTTGACGTGGACACCGTCATGAACATCACCAACAAGGTGAGCGAGATCACCCACGCCCACTACGGCGAGACCGCCGCCAAGGACGTGTCTCTTCGCGTTATCACCGACCACATCCGCTCCGCCACCTTTATGATCTGCGACGGCGTGCTCCCCTCCAACGAGGGCCGGGGCTACGTCCTCCGCCGCCTGCTCCGCCGGGCCGCCCGCCACGGCAAGCTGCTGGGCGTCAACGATCCCTTCCTGTATGAGGTGTGCGACACCGTTATTCACGAGAACGAGGGCCACTACCCCGAGCTTCGGGAGCGCCAGGACTATATTACCAAGGTCATCCGCACTGAGGAGGAGAACTTCGCCCGCACCATCGACGGCGGCCTGAAGATCTTCAACGATATGCTGGAGGGCCACAAGGCCGGCGGCGAGACCGTGTTCTCCGGCGCTGACGCCTTCAAGCTGTACGACACCTACGGCTTCCCCATCGACCTGACCATCGAGATGGTGGAGGAGCAGGGCATGACCGTGGATCAGGCCGCCTTCCAGAAGCTGATGCAGGAGCAGAAGGAGCGTGCCCGTAAGGCCCGCGAGGCTCTGGGCGATCTGGGCTGGGCCGGCGTGGAGTTCGGCAAGGACGTGCCAGAGACCGAATTCATGGGCTACGAAAACACCTCCATCACCGGTGCAAAGGTGGTGGCTTTAGTGGTGGAGAACGAGCAGGCCGAGGAACTCATGCCCGGCGTGGAGGGCATCGTGGTGCTGGACAAGACCCCCTTCTACGCTGAGATGGGCGGCCAGGTGGCTGACCACGGCGTCATTGCCAAGAGCGGGGAGGACGGCTGCCTGTTCCAGGTCACCGATGTGCAGAAGAACAAGGGCGGCAAGTATATGCACTACGGCAAAGTGACCGAGGGGGTCCTGAAGCTGGGGGACACTGTCTCCGCCCAGATCGACGTGCCCCGGCGGAAGGCCATCATGCGCGCCCACTCCGCCACCCACCTGCTGGACAAGGCCCTGCGCACCGTGCTGGGAGACCACGTGCATCAGGCGGGCTCCCTGGTGGAGCCCGACCGGCTGCGCTTCGACTTCACCCACTTCTCCGCTATGACTGCCGAGGAGCTGGGCCAGGTGTCTGCCATGGTCAACGAGGCCGTGCTGGAGGGCTACGACGTCCACACCGACGTGCTGCCCATCGAGGAGGCCAAAAAGAAGGGCGCCATCGCCCTGTTCGGTGAGAAGTACGGCGACACCGTCCGCGTGGTGGACATGGGCGAGGGCTACTCCGTGGAGTTCTGCGGCGGCACCCACCTGGACAACACCGCCAAGGTGGGCGTGTTCCACATCGAGAGCGAGTTCTCCGTGGCCTCCGGCGTCCGCCGTATTGAGGCCACCACCGGCGCTCAGTCCCTGAAGATTATGAACCAGAACCAGCAGAAGCTGTTTGAGGCTGCTGCCGTGCTCAAGGCCAAGCCCAGCGATCTGCGGGAGAAGGCCGAGCAGACCATCAGCGAACTGCGTGAGCTGCGCCACATGGTGGAGAGCTTCAAGGCCAAAGAAGCCATCAATCAGGCTGGCAACTTCCTGATGGGCGCCAAGGACGTGGGCGGCCTGAAGGTGCTTACCGCCACCCTCAACGACGCCGATGCCGACCGTCTGCGCAAGATGGGCGACTTCCTGCGGGATAAGGACTCCAGCGTAGTAGCCGTTCTGTCCAGCGTGAAGGACGGCAAGATCACCTTCCTGTCCGTGTGCGGCAAGGACGCCGTGGCCAAGGGCATCAAGGCCGGCGACCTGGTGAAGCAGGTGTGCTGCTGCTGCGGCGGCAAGGGCGGCGGCAAGCCTGACAGCGCCATGGGCGGCGGCTCCGACGTCCTCAAGCTGGACGACGCTCTCGCCAAAGTGGACGACTTTGTGGCCGAGAAGCTGGGGCTGTAAGCCGCCCAGCGCTTAGGGTGCAGACGACGCCCTTCCAAGCGTTTTGATCCGGCATCGCCGGACCAAAACCTTGATGCCGGGGCAATTCACTTGCCCCGCGCAGATCAAATAAACGGGGTCCCCATGAAATGATCTCATTTTATGGGGCTCGGCGGCAAGCCCGACAGTGCCATGGGCGGCGGCTCCGACGTCCTCAAGCTGGACGACGCTCTCGCCAAAGTGGACAACTTTGTGGCCGAGAAGCTGGGGCTGTAAGTCATCTAGTTGTCCTAGCGGACGTCGTTTAGCCCCGCCGCAAGTGCGGCGTTCCAAGCGTTTTGCCAAAGGCAAAACCTTGATGCCGGGACAATTCACTTGCCCCGCGCAGATAAAATAACAGGGTCCCCACACGACAGGGTCGTGTGGGGCGGCCGAGAAGCTGGGGCTGTAAATCACCCCCACTTTGAAGTATTTTAGACACAGAAAGTAGGCACATTTTTCATGTTTCCCCAAGATCCCATGATTCTGCTCAGTTATGTCAACACCAAACTGCGGGACTTCTATCCCTCCCTGGACGCCCTGTGCGACGATCTCCAGGCAGATAAGGACGAAATCTCCCAAAAGCTGGCCGTGCTGGATTGCCAGTACGATCCGGACCGGAACCAGTTTGTACGGATGTAATCTGCACAGAATCAATTTGGGCCCGCTGCATAGCGCAGCGGGCCCATTTTTCTGTTCTGGTATTCAAAATTCCTTTTTGGCGTAGATCCCCTGTGTGATGAAGTAGGAGATCAGGTAGCCGCCAATAGCCAGCAATCCCAAGAGGACGGGCAAGGCGGTCAGCAGCCACGCCGGAGGCGTGGGCAGAGTGATCTGGTTCTTGGCCAGTCCCCCAAGCAACACAGCGCCGCCAAAAATCACTACAAAGGTGATCATGCTGATCACTCTGGCCTTCTCCGCCCCATACTTGAGCAGGAAGGGCAGAATGATGGCGTCCAACACCAGCGTAAGCACGCCGCAGGACAGGGCAATGAGTACCAGATCATCCAGCGTTGTCTCGGTCAGTCCGGCCAAGGAAAGGCACACCATCAGGCCCGCCGCCACCGCCACACTTACCACGATTACCAACAGGGTGAACACATATTTCCCGGCCACCACCCCCCGCCGTCCGGCGGGGGTGGCCACCGCGTACCGGTCCCAATGGGCGGCATCGTCCAGTGCCACCGAGGACACGGGAATGGTGAGACCGAATACGGCCACCAAGGCTCCCAGGATGGAGAAATCAAACACCCCGGTCACGCAGAAGCCTCCGTACACGATGAGAAAGAGCAGCAGGGTGGAAAGCTGCTTGCGCAGGGCCACAATATCCTTATAGATCAGCCCGGTCATTTTTCATTCCCCTTTCCGGTAAAGACCATGATATCCTCCAGGGTGGCGGGGTCCACCGTCAGGCCCGGATAGTGGCGGGCAAAGGCGTGCCGGTCCTTTACCAGGGCCTCACACCCGAACTGTCCCACCCGGCTGCCCGCCAGCAGGGACCGGTCCACCCGCTCCAGATCGGTGCGGCTGCACACCAGCTTGCCGTAGGAGTCCAGCAGTTCGTCCTTGGCGCCGGACAAAACTACCCGCCCCTTGTGGAGATAGGTTACATAGTCCGCGGCCTTCTCCAAGTCGCTGGTGATATGGCTGGAAATGAGGATAGAATGCTCCTCGTCCTGAATAAAGTTGAGAAACTCATCCAGAATCTCATCCCGCACCACCGGGTCCAGGCCGGAGGTGGCCTCGTCCAGGATCAGCAGCCTGGGTTTGGCTGCAAAGGCAGCCGCAATAGCCAGCTTCATTTTCATGCCCCGGGAAAAGGTCTTGACGGTCTTTTTCTCCGGCAGCTCAAATTTCCGCAGATAGCTCCCGTAGCACGTTCCATCCCAGTTGGGATAGAGTTTGGACAGGATCTTGCCAACCTGGACCGGGTTGAGGGTATCGTGGAAGAGGGACTCGTCCAGTACCACCCCCACCTGACTCTTTACTGCCCGCTCGTCACGGACAGCGTCCAGCCCAAAGACGGAGATCTCCCCACCATCCCGGTGGATCAGATTCAGAATACATTTGATGGTGGTGGACTTCCCTGCCCCGTTCTCCCCGATCAGACCCATAATGGTGCCGCCGGGCACAGTGAAGGATACGTCGTCCAGCTTAAAGGAGCCGTAATCCTTAGTGAGATGGCATACTTCCAATACGTTATTCATACGATTTCCTCTCCATACAGAAGGCTGAGGGTCTCGGTCAGCTCCGCCAGGGTGATGCCGCCGGTCTTGGCGATGTCCACCGCCTGGGAGAGATGCTCCTCCGCCCGGCGGAGGGTCTCCTCATGGACCAGCTCCAGGTTTCGTGGGGCTACAAAGCACCCCTTCCCCGGCACGGTGGTGATAAAGCCGTCCCGCTCCAGCTCTTCATAGGCTCGTTTGGTGGTGATGACAGAAATACGCAGTTCCTTGGCCAGCAGCCGCATGGAGGGAAGGGCCTCCCCCTCGGCCAGCTCTCCCCGGAGGATGAGGCCCTTCATCTGCCGGGTGATCTGGTCGTAAATGGGCACGCCGCCGGAGTTGCTGATGATGATATCCATGGTGCACCTCGTTGTCATGTTGTATATACTTGACATATACAGTAATAACACATAGATACACAGTTGTCAAGGGGCAGGAAACATTTTCTTGCCATTGGGCCACAGACCCGGTATGATGGTGGCAAAGGATCCATAAAGGAGGAACGTGTCATGTATGCGCCTATCCTGGAGATCAACACAAAAAAAGTGACCGAAAACGCCAAAAAGCTCCATGATTTCTGTGCATCCAAGGGGGTGGAGCTGGTCTTTGCCACCAAAGGCTTCTCGGCCCGGCCGGAGGTGATTCGGGTGGCCATGGCAGGGGGCATCACCTCCTTTGCCGACAGCCGGATGAAGAATATCATGGCCGCCAAGGATGCCATCCCCGGCCTCAAGTACCTGCTCATCCGTATCCCCGCCATCCCGGAGGCCGAGGAGGTGGTCCGCTGGGCAGACTGGAGTCTCCAGAGCCAGATCGAGGTGATCCGGGCAGTATCAGAGGCCGCCCTCCGGCAGGGCAAGGTCCACCCCATCATCCTGATGATTGACGTGGGAGATCTGCGGGAGGGGGTGTTCGGCCGGGAGCAGCTGGACGAGATCGTACCCCAGATTCTGGACTGCCCCGGTGTGAAATTGGTGGGGTTAGGCACCAACGTGGGATGCTACGGCAGCGTACTGCCCTCGGTGGACAACACCGCCATTCTGGTGGAGCTGCGGGACTACCTCAACAACACCTACGGCTGCTCCATCTCGGTGCTGTCGGCAGGAGGTACCTGCGCCCTCAAGCTGCTGGAGGATGGGGTCATGCCCGCCGGGATCAACCAGCTGCGGGTGGGCGAAGCGGTACTTTTCGGCGAGGACACCACCGGCAATCGATTTTTGGAGGGCTATCACCACGACGCCTTTTTGTTCAAGGCCCAGGTGGTGGAGCTGCGCCGCAAGCCCTCGGTGCCCATCGGCGAGCTGGGCCGGGACGGCAAGGGGGACACCCCGGAGTATCCTGACCGTGGTGTGCGCCTGCGGGCCATCTGCGCCGCCGGAAAACAGGACGTGGCCTGGGCCGCCCTCACCCCCACCCTGCCGGGGGCGGAGATGATCGGAGCCAGTTCCGATCACCTGATCGTGGACGTGGAGGACTGCGGCGGGCAGGTGCAGGTGGGGGACTGGCTGGAGTTCCGGTGCGGCTATATGGCGGTGCTGGACGCCACCACCTCCGCCTATGTGGATATTGTGGTGAAGTAAATAAAAAAGGTCCCGGATCAACGCTCTACCGCGATGCCTCTTGGTGCGGCATCTCTCCTATGCCGCTATAGACCTGCTCTTAAGCGGCAGTACTCAAATGTGTGTCACTTGGCTTTCCCATGACAAGACCCCCTGATGTAGTCTGTTTCCTACATCAGGGGGTCTTTTGTCTCAGTCTGTTGTTACAGGGCCTGCCTCTTTTGTCCTTTCGGCCCCACTCTTTGGTCATCTCAGGAAATCTCTATCACATATACGGAGGTTTTGGTCCTGGAAACGGTACGGTCGATCCCGGTAAGCACGTCAGGCTCACGGGCTCCATAGGTATATGTGACCTGAACCCGTGCCACCCCACTGGCCAGGGCACGCACGGTACAGGTTTGGCTGCTGGTGTTGGTCAGGGAGATAAGGGTATCTCCAGAGAGGATCTCCCAGGAATAGGTTTCATAGGCGGGTAGGAACTCCCGATTATTGAAAGAGAGCGCCTGGCTCTCTCCACGACGCATCTGGACACGTTCCCCCTCCGACGGGTTCTCCCGGCTTACCGGAGCAGCGGCCAAAAGTTCCAGCTCATAGGGTGCGGTGTCAAAGCGGGCGTACACATAGAAGACCGCATCGCCGCTCCGGTCCAAATAGAGGACCCGAACAGTTGCTTCCCGCAGGGTGGAGGCGTTATCGTAGAGCGGGGTGGTCCACGCCCCGCTGTGAAGGACGCCCAGGATGGTGCCCCAGTCGATACCGGTAAGAAATCCCTCATCCAGCGTACCGGGAAGCAGAATACCTTTTCCCTCCCGTTCCAGCTCCCGCTGGGTATACTGGTCGCCGGAGATCATCTGACCCGCCGGAGCGGTAAAATAGACCTTTTCATTGCGGTAGTAGTCCTCTACCCACAGCTCGTCCCGTGTCTCCGAGGAGACGAAAGATACGTTGCCGGTCAGCCGAGCGCCATCCCGAAGTATCATGGCGCGGCCCGAGGTAGTGCGGAGACGGCCGTCGGTGGTCTCATAGCTGCCGTCAGCCAGGCGGTAGAGCCCGGCGGAGGCGGAGGGACCGGAAGGCTGCACCGACACGTTCTGGCTTCCATAGCGCAAGCCGGCGTCAGCAATGGAGATCTGCCGGGGCACATAAATCTTCACCTTGATCCGGGAGGAGGTGACGGTACCCCACACGCACAGGTTGCAAGAAGAATCGTCATCCAGATACTGGATGTTCATCGTGGAGAGCGCATCGGCATTTGGCCCGGTATAGTCCAGCCCCCAAGAGAAGAATCGCTCCCTGGAGTAACTGCGGTCATAGCTGTCCACTACCTGGAAGCCTTGCTGGCAGAGCAGCTCTATATAGGCCTGCACCACGTCCATGTCTTCCGGTTCGCCTTTGAAGGAGCGTACCACAAAGCCATTGTTCTCCGAAGGCTCTTCGTACGAGAAGGCGCCGTTGCAGTAGTCGGCAAAATCCTGGATCCAGGCCCCTTCCGGGGCAGAGGCATTCTGACTCAGAGGGCTGGAGATCAGTTCCTTACCGTTACCGGAGCCTGCGGAAGGACGGGTCTGCAGCTGAATATGCTTGCGTTGGGAGGGAACGGCGATACGGGAAACCAAAGCCGCTACCTCGCTTCTGGTAATGGTGGAGTTGGGGGCGAAGGTGCCGTAGGCGTCGTTCCCGGTCAGGATCCCGGCCCGATAGAGGAGATAGATCTCATCCTTGGAGGAGACTACGTCGCTGAGGCTGCCGTCAGCAATGGTATTAATGGCAGGGAAGGCAGAGGCAGGCAGGGCGCGGGAAAACAGCACCGCGCAGGTCTCCCGGGTGGCCTGTGCAGTATAGTCGGAGTAATCCCGGGGCAGGATATCCTGCTCCAGAGCATAGTCCACATAGACCTGATACCAGGGCGAACTCTGACGGAAGGCCTCCGTGCCGGTGTAGTAGATGCTGTGAAGCCGAGCGGCCAGAGCCACCGCTTCTCCCAGTGTCATGGTGCCGCCCGGCAAAAAGGAGGAGGCACCCACGCCTTTCATCAGACCCAGCTCATATGCCGTCTCAACACTGGAGGAAAACCAGTCGGAATCCCTGACGTCAGTGAAAAGGCCGCTCTGATAGGTAGATACAGCGGTAAAATTGGACAGGCCCTGAGCTGCGGAGGCGCTCGTCAGGAAAAGTGTGCTGCTGAGGAGAATCGCAAGGCAGACGGAAAGCAATCGCTTGCAGCGGGTTTTCATAGCTGACATCCTTTCTTTTTTTGCATGGACACTGGTGCCGTCCGGCCTAGAGTGACTACAATATAGCACAATTCCCCTAATAAAGCAATCCCAGGGAGTCCCACAGGATTAAGTAAACATAGAAGAAAAAGCCTTCATATAACCCACGCATCACACGCCGCCTTATTGCGACCATATTTTTCCAGTTTATGGGTTACACTGTCTCTGATACCGGAAGGGCAAATACGCCCCAAAGCAAAGGAGACAGGGACCATGGCAACAAAAGAGAAGCTGAAAACCAAGGCGGCGCGGCTGCGGGAGGAGGCCCGGGAGACGGGAAAGGTGGTATTCCGTGCCCCGGCGCTGGTGCGCTTTGCCGAGTGCGTCATCCGCTTTTTGCTGGGGGCCCTGCTGGCGGGGGCGGAGATCTTCGGGGGCTATGCCCCCTTCGGACTGGGACTGGTGGGCGCCTCCGGCTCCGGCCTGGACGGCTTCTGCGCCCTGCTGGGGGCCTGCTTCGGCTACCTGACCATGGAGGGCTTTGTGGAGGGCCTGCGGTACGCAGCGGCCTGTGTGCTGGTCTTTTCGGTGGCCTTCGCCTTCTTTGACGTAGGGGCCTACCGGAAAAGCTGGTTTATGCCGCTGGCCGCCGCCGCCATCGACGGGGTTACCGGCTTCATCTACCTGTCCGACCAAGGCTGGACGCCGGAAAGTTTGATCTTCTTCGGCACTGAACTGCTGTTGTGTGGGGCGTCGGTATACTTCTACCGCATTGCCTTCACCCCCTGGACCGAAAAGCGTGAGGAAGAGGGACTGACCGCCCGGCAGACCATCAGCCTGCTGCTGCTGTTGGGAACCCTGCTGCTCACCCTGTCCAAGCTGACCCTGCTGGGGGATCTGTCGGTAGGCCGCTTTGCTGCCGCGGTGGCGGTGATGGCGGTGGCCTACAAGGGAGGCGTCAGCATCGGAGCCACCGTCGGCGTGGCGGTTGGTCTGGGTATGGACCTGTCCACCGGCGGGATGCCCTTTTACGCCATGGCCTACGCCCTGTCCGGGGTGATGACCGGTGTGTTCCACCGCCAGGGCAAACTGGCCGCCACCCTGGCCTATGTGCTGTCCAACGCTCTGGCGGTACTGTGGACCTGGAAGGACGGGCTACACATTCCTCTGCTCTACGAGGTGTTTGCCGCCTCGGTGGTCTTTCTCCTGCTGCCGGACAAGCTGCTGCGGCAGGTGGGCGCCCTGGTGGCCCGGGAGCCCAAGCACGGCACTCAGGAGCGAGCCATGGCCTATGTAAAGGGCCGGATGGAGGACACCGCCGCCGCCTTCAAGAGTCTGTACGAATCCATGCGGGGTACCCTCCACACCGGACGCCCCAACGATAACGACACTGCCGCTATCTTTGACCGGGCGGCGGACCGGGTGTGCAAGCGCTGCCCGCTCCAGACCTCCTGCTGGCAGCGGGATTATGTGTCCACCTACAACGCCCTCAACGACGCCCTGCCCGCCATGCTGGAGCGGGGCCGGGGCGAGGGGGGCGACTTCCCCGCTTATTTCTCCAACCGCTGCATGAAGTTTGCCGACTTCCTCACTTCCGTCAACGAGGAGCTGGCAGGACTGCTCTACCGGCGGCAGTACCAGAGCCGTCTGCGGGAGAATCGGGCGGCGGTCTGCCGGCAGTACGGCGAGCTGGCTGAGGTGCTGGGCACGGCGGCGGCGGAGCTGAGCGCCGAGCTGATCCCCGACCCGGTGCGGGAAAAGCGGCTGCGGCAGTATCTCACCGCCCAGGGGGTGGAGTGCGAGCTGGCCGTGTATTACGACGAAGCGGGCCACTTACGGGTAGAGCTGGAGGGGGCCGGTCTCTCTCCCCTGCGGCAGAGCAGCCAGGTGGACAAGCTGGCCAAGCTGATGAACTTCCCCCTCCGGCTGGTGGAGGAGGGCCGCCGGGACAGGCTGGTGCTGGTGCAAAGCGAGCCGCTGATGGCGGTGGCCGGGGTGGCCGCCCGAAAGAAGGACGGGCAGACCGTGTCGGGTGATACGGGGGCCTGGTTTAAACACGACGACGGCGCCCTCTATGTGCTGCTGTGCGACGGCATGGGCTCGGGACGGCTGGCCCAGCGGGAGAGCACCCTGGCGGTGCGGCTGCTGGAGCAGTTCCTCCGGGCGGGCGTGCGGCCGGAAAATGCCCTGCGGACTCTCAGCTCCGCCCTGGCCCTCCGGGGTGAGGATGAAATCGGCTTCACCACCATCGACCTTTTGCGGGTGGATCTTTTCACCGGCGAAGGCGACATCTACAAATACGGCGCGGCCCCCAGCTATGTAAAAAAAGGGACCGCCGTCAGCCGGGTTACCGGCTGCGCCCTCCCCGCCGGGCTGGCGGGGGGCGAGGGAGGCGCCCCCGACGTGACCCACCTAAAGCTGGAGGCGGGAGACTGCGTACTGCTTATCAGCGACGGAGTCACCGGCGGACAGCCAGACCAGTGGGTACGGGACAAGCTGTCCGCCTTTGACGGCCAGAGCCCCCGGGATCTGGCCCAAGAACTCATAGACGAGAGCGAACAGCAGGCCGGCGCGGCGGACGACCGCACCGCCCTGGTACTCCGGCTGAGCAAACGGTAACACCACACAAGAAAGCGCCCCCATCGGAAGGTTCCGATGGGGGCGCTTTTGGTATCTTTTATTCGATGTGAACGTGGTTGTGAATGTGCTCCGAACAGTAGCAGTAGTAGCCGTTGCACTTGGAGCAGTACCGGAACTCCTCGTCGGGGTAGTCGGTGTCGGTCTTGCCGCAGACGGCGCACTTGTGAATATAACCCTTGGTTTGCTGGGCGTGCTTGGTAGCCTGCTTGAAGTTGACGGTCTGGCGGGAGTGGCGGTGGGCCGTCTGCCGCTTTACCCGGCCCAGGCTGGCCATCAGGTCATCCCAGAAGAAGATCAGGTAGTTGAGGATAGCCACGATGGGAGCCACGATGCCCGCCAGTGCAAACATCCCGACCGTGGGGAGCTGCACCAGGTTGTAAATGATGTCGTAGGCAAAGAGAGCGGCGTCCAGCCAGGCCAGCCATTTGACCTTTACCGGAATCACGAAGAAAAGCAGTACCTGCATTTCCCCGTACAGGGTGGCAAAGGAGAAGAACATAGACAGGTTGACATAGTGCATGGTGGCGGTCTCCACGGGCAGAGGGATGAACAGATAGACCAGGAAGCCCGCAATAATGTTAAGCACCACCCCAAGCAGGTAGAACACCGTAAACTTGGTCACGCCCCACTGCCGCTCCAGGATGGAGCCGATCCAGTAGTAGAAATACAGGGAGATGGCCAGGAAAAAGAGATTACTGGTCGTAGGCACAAAGATAAAGGTGAGCAACCGCCAGATCTCGCCTTTGTGGATGATATAGTAGGGCGCAAAGCACAGGGCGGACGACAGGGAAAAGCCCTGACTGAACTGATCCAGCAGCCACACCAGAACATTGCCGATGACCACCACCAGCATCAGGTTGGGGATACCGAACCGGGGATGCTTATAGCAGAACCGGTCCAGCCAGCGTTGTATCACACTCAAAAATCATTACCTCCCGAGGGGCGGCTCCACCGCCCCGCTTCCATGTGTGCCCAGTGTATCAGGGCATGGGAGAAAATTCCCAAACAATTTGTAAACTTTCCATCCGTTATTTCAGGATCTTGCGGATCTTCTCTTTCATCTTGGGGGTGAGCACCTTAGCTGCCGCCCGGTAAGGCAGCGGAGGCGGGGTCAGGTATTTCTGCTCCACCTGCTCAAAGGGCATGGCGGCAAAGGCAGCGAAGAAGGCCCCACGCTTGGCGTTGTGGGTCAGAGGATAGGCCAGCCGGGGATTGCCCGCCACAGCCTCGGCCAGAGGCCGCTCCACCTGGCCCAGCTTGTCCGCCAGGGCGTCAAAGACCTTCTGTCCCTTGGCGCTGTTGACCAGCACCAGAGAAACACCCTTCTCCCGGTCGGTGGGCAGCTTCAGCTTGGGGTCAAGACCCCAGAAGTCACCCAAAGTCAAGTCCGCCGGACGGCTGACGCTGGTATACCGGCACTTGGCACACACCGGACGCAGGAAGAGCTGCATCCCGAAGCCCCGGCCGAAGGTGGTACGGTGGAGGGGGATCGTGGTGCTGCCTCCGTCGGCAAAGCGGACCGTCATATGGGAGTGGGACCAGCCGTGGGCCTTGTCCCGGAACCGCAGCCCGGTGACCGGCGCGCCGTGCTCCATCCCCAGCTTTTTCAGATAGGCCTGGAATACCGCCGGAGAGGGTACGCCGTTACACACCAGATCGCAGGTGAGCAGGTTGTCGTAGTCCCGGCCCAGGTAGTGCTTCAGGCCGTCCACCTGACAGGCAAGGCCGGTAAAGAGCACCGGCTTACCCGCCTCCAGCTGCTCTTTCACCTGATGGAAGGTTTCCCCAAGATCGCTCTGAACATACTTGGAGCCCCGCATGGCGGCCACTTCCTCCATGGAGGCGGCACAGGTATGGCGCGCCGCCATGTAGCCGTCAAAGGCAGCGCCGTACACCACGCCTCCCTGGTCCAGCACATGGCCGGCCAGCAGAGAGAATACACCGCCGGAGGAGCTGCCCGAGCGCACCTCGTCATTTTTGTTCCACACCCCGTGGGCGCAGTTGGGATCGGGGCCCTTTACCGGCTCAGTCAGGGCGGGACAGGCGTTTTCACACTTGCGGCAGAGGATGCACTTCTCCCCCACCACAGGCCGCAGGAAGCCCTCATGGTCGGGTTTCATCTCAATGGCCCCAACCGGGCAGACAGCGGCACAGGCGGTGCAGCCGGTGCAGTCCTCCGCCTTGCACAGGTTGGGCTTAGCCTGCTCCTGGGCCGTGCCCATTTCCTCCGGCAGGGCGGTGCCCTCCACCGCCGCTTTCAGATAGGCCAGGGAGTCCGCCCGGGCAGCCTCCAGCTTTTCATAAACCTGGTCATAGTCCATCTTGGCGTCGATGGGCACAGTGGTATCCAGACCGATGATGCGGTCGGCGCACCCCAGCCGGGAGAGCAGGCTGTAGATCCGGGAGAAGGTGGGCTCCCGCCGCTCCTTGGGGGACATGGAGGTGAAGAAATCCTTCTTGAACTGGAGGGAGAAGGCCGCCCCGTGGAAGGAGTTGGTCACCACTGCGGCGGCGTGCTGGAACAGGCCCAGGAACTCCCGGGGGCCGGCGTCAAAGACGATCTCCTTGGCTCCGTCGATCTTCCGGCGGGCTCCCGCCAGCTGGACGATGGGCCACCCCGTCTGTCTGGACAGCGCCTGGGCATAAGGGGCCGCCTCTCCGGGATCGGAGACAAAGTAACACAGGATGTAAGGCCCCTGGTGTCTGGGGGCCGCGGCCAGCTTGCCCCAGTCCTCGCCGTTCAGCAGCAGGGTGGGGTCCAGCACTACCCGGGCCTCCCGGCCGGCTGCCTGACGTACCAGCACCTGGCCCCGCTTCTCACGGACCGACAGGGCGGAAAAGGGCGCCAGAAAGCGCTTCAGCTCCGCAGCCTTGTCCTCCGGCAGCTGGGGCACGCCCAGGCTGGGGGCATAGGCAATGCGGCGGCCCTCCTGCACAAAGTCCAGCAGGAAGGCGGGGTCAAACTGCTTGGTCTGGAAAATGTAAGGATTCCAGATCTGATCGCTGCCCGACACATAGACATCGTAGGCCGGGGGCGCGTCCTGAAGTTGTCTGAAATCGGTATACCGCTGGGGAGACAGCTCCATCTCCTCCGCCACAAAGGCCTCAAAGCGCTGGAACCGGCGCTGGAAGGCGGCGTAATGGAGGGCGGTATGGGCGTCTGACGCCATATCCCGCACAGAGGTGCTCTTCTTGAACAGCTGATTGGTGCGGGTGGTATGGGGCAGGCGGTAATCAATGATCTGGCACTCATGCCCCAGGCGCTGAATGGCCTTCATCGTGGCCAGGGCCTGGAGCTGAGCGCCGTAGTGATGAGCAAAATGGAATGTGATGAGACCGGTGCGCATAGGCTCACTCCTCGTTTGCAGGCTATCCGTAATGATTCTATTTAGTATACCACAGGAATGGGCTGTTGTATATCGTCAGAATGGAAATCCGCTGCTTTCATAGACATTCCGCTCCTTCTGTCGGAAATATTGACAGGATTCCCATTTTGTCTATGGCATTGCGGACGTCAAACCGGTATGATATGCTATAGATTATTATGGACAGGCTGTCCCCTGCCCTTTTGGGGGGACGGGCCTTCTTCTTACTACAGGGCGAAAGGAGGGTATACATCAATGAGCATTCCGGCCCGGCTCAAGGCATTCGGCATCTCCAAGGCCCTGGATTATCTGGATCGCGACCCGGACGCCAACCTCCCCAAGCTGATGGAGTGGCTGGACAGATACGCGGGGGTACATCTCTCTCCCCCTTACCAGTCGCTGTTCCACCAGGCAATGACCGATCCGGACAACAACTGGCATCAGTTGATCCGCAGTATGTATACCGATATTGACAGCAGTATTCTGAAAAAGATCTTTGAGAACTTTATCATTCACGGGGGCCTGCTGGAGTGGCCCGGCAAAAAGGAAGCCGGCGCTCTGGGACAGGACGAGGCCCCCTGGTCCGTTATCATCGACCCGTCCTTCCCCTGCGCCATGAACTGTGCCGGCTGCGGCGCATCCATCTTCGGCGTACGGCCCTCCATGGAGTTTGACAGTTTGGATGAGGAGCTGGAGGCCCGTAAGGCCAGAGGCTGTCATCTGTTTATTTTCAACGGCGGCAATCCCCTGGCCCGTCAGGAGGAGATCATCGCTCTGTGCAACAAGCACACCGACTGTGTATTCGCCGTGTTTACACCGCCCGCCTCCATTACCCCCTCCCTGTGCGAGGATCTGCTGCGGGTACGCAACCTCTTCCCTGCCATTCAGGTGGATGTGGACCCGCTGGACGCCGAGCGTGCCTCCGTACTGCTGCGGACGCACAGGCTCCCCTTTGGCGTAGCCTGCCGCTGTACGGCGGAAAATGCGGACCGGGTAGCCACTGAGGAGTACTATGACCGGATCATTGGCAGCGGAGCCAAGTTCTGCTGGTTCTTTACCTGTCCCGCTTACGGCGGGCCCACCTCACCCACCCAGGCGCAGCTGCTGGACCTGCACCAGCGGGTCCAGGCTTTCCGGAAAACCAAGCCCCTGCTTACCCTTGATTTCTGGGACGGGCCCAGCCCCTCAGCGGCCCCCCAAGGAGGTTAATGACATGAGTATTGTAAAAGATCCTTCCCTGGCCCCCTCTGGACGCCGCAAAATCAACTGGGTGCGGGACTTCATGCCCGCTCTGGGCGGCATCGAAGCCCGTTTTGAAAAGGAGAAGCCCTTTGCCGGTCTGCGGGTGGCCGTATCCGTCCATCTGGAGGCCAAAACTGCCAATCTGGGCTATGTGCTGGCCAAGGGCGGCGCTCAGGTACATCTGACCGGCTCCAACCCCCTGTCCACTCAGGACGACGTAGCCGCCGGTCTGGCCGATATGGGCGTAGAGACCTTCGGCATCCACGGCGCTATGGGCGAGGACTATGAGCATCTGCTCATTGAGACCCTGAAGTTCAAGCCTCATCTCATCATCGATGACGGCGGCGATCTGGTGGATCTGCTGGGCGGCAAGTGCGCCGATCTGGGCGAAAACCTCATCGGCGGCTGCGAAGAGACCACCACCGGCATTCTGCGTCTCAAGGCCCGGGAGCGGGAGGGCATCCTGCCCTGCCCCATGATGGCGGTCAACGACGCCAAGGCCAAGCACTACTATGACAACAAGTACGGCACCGGTCAGTCCGTGTGGGACGCCATTATGCACACCTCCAACCTGGTGGTGGCCGGCAAGACCGTGGTGGTGGCCGGCTACGGCTGGTGCGGCAAGGGCGTGGCCATGCGTGCCAGCGGCATGGGCGCCAACGTGATCGTCACCGAGGTGGACCCCTTCAAGGCACTGGACGCCACCATGAACGGTTTCCGTGTCATGCCCATGGACGAGGCCGCCAAGTACGGCGATATCTTTGTCACCGTCACCGGCTGCAAGGACGTCATCACTCCCCGCCACTTTGCCGTTATGAAGCACAACGCCATCCTCACCAACGCCGGTCACTTCGACTGCGAGGTAGACGTGAAGAGCCTGGCCGAAATGGCTGTCAAGCGTGAACTCCGCCGGGATAACATTGAGGGCTTCACCCTGCCCGACGGCCGGGTGCTCAACGTCATCGGCGAGGGCCGCCTGGTCAATCTGGCTGCCGGCAACGGCCACCCCGCCGAGATCATGGATATGTCCTTCTCCGTCCAGGCTCTGGCTCTGGAGTGGCTGCTCAAGCATCAGGATAGCCTGGAGAAGAAGCTCTATCAGGTGCCCGCCGAGATCGATGACGAGATCGGCCGGGTCAAGCTGGCCGCCATGGGTTTTGCCATCGACAAGCTCACTCCGGAGCAGGTGGACTACCTCAACGGCTGGAAGGCCTGAGGAAGCAAGTTCTTCTAACTCTATACAAAGCCCGGTTTTTGTCTATTGAAAAAGTGGGAAAAAGTCGATAAAATACCCACAGTCAATTGAATAGCCTTATCGAGAGTGGTGGAGGGAACGGCCCGATGAAGCCCGGCAACCTGCTTTGCTGCAAGGTGCCAAATCCGGCGAGGAAATCGAAAGATGAGGATGGAAGAGCCCAATGCGCTCCGCCGTCCGGCGGAGCGCGTTTTTGCTCCAGCTTAGAAAGGAAGGTAATTACCAATGGCAAACCGTCTGTTTACCTCGGAGTCCGTTACCGAGGGTCACCCCGACAAAGTGTGCGACCAGATCTCCGACGCTGTCCTGGACGACATCCTGGCCGCCGACCCCACCGCCCATGTGGCCTGTGAGACCTTCACCACCACCGGCATCGTCACCGTAATGGGCGAGATCACCACCAGCCACTACACCGACATTCCCTCCATCGTCCGCCGCACCGTGCAGCGCATCGGTTACACCGATCCCGCCTACGGCTTTGACTATCGCTCCTGCGCGGTCATGACTGCCATTGACGAGCAGTCCCCCGACATCGCCATGGGCGTCAACCAGTCCTTTGAGCACCAGGAGGGCGGCACCGACGAGGCCGACCTTATCGGCGCCGGTGACCAGGGCATGATGTTTGGCTACGCCTGCGACGAGACCCCCGAGCTGATGCCCGCCCCCATCTCCATGGCCCACAAGCTGTCCCGCCAGCTCACCGATGTGCGCAAGGCCGGCAAGCTGAAGTGGCTCCGCCCCGACGGCAAGAGCCAGGTCACCGTGGAGTACGACGACAACGGCAAGGTGCTCTCCTGCCCCGCCATCGTGGTCTCCACCCAGCACGACCCCGATATCGCTCTGAAGGACCTGCGTGAGGCCGTGGTGGAGGAAATCATCAAGCCCATCATCCCCGCTCAGTACATCACCAAGGACACCAAGTTCTACGTCAACCCCACCGGCCGCTTCGTGGTGGGCGGCCCTGTGGGCGACACCGGCCTCACCGGCCGTAAGATCATCGTGGACACCTACGGCGGTTCCGCTGCCCACGGCGGCGGCTGCTTCTCCGGCAAGGACCCCACCAAGGTGGACCGCTCCGCTGCCTACATGGCCCGCTACATCGCCAAGAACCTGGTGGCTGCCGGCCTGTGCCGCAAGTGCCAGATCGAGCTGGCCTACGCCATCGGCGTGGCTCACCCCGTCAGCGTGCTGGTAGACACCTACGGCACCGGCGTCCTCTCCGAGGAGAAGCTGTCCGCTATCGTCAACGAGTGCTTTGATATGCGTCCGGCCAAGATCATCGAGAAGCTGGACCTGCGCCGTCCCATCTACGAGCAGACTGCCGCTTACGGTCACTTCGGCCGTACCGACATCGATCTGCCCTGGGAGCACACCGACATGGTGGAGAAGCTGAAGAGCTATCTGTAAGCTTTCTAAAAAGACCTGCCGTCCGCATTTTGCGGATGGCAGGTCTTTTTATTTTTTGCACTCTGATTTCCAGCACTTGTCCCATTTTCCAGCTTATGAGATAATACATAAATAAAGCTTCTCATGAAAAGGGGCGATGTGTTCATGGAGCAGGACCGGAAGCTGCTGGCCCTTCTGGACCGGGATCCGGAACAGGGCATGGCGGACTTGATCGAAGGGTACAGCGGCCTGCTTTGGTCGGTGTGCCGCACTTATCTTCAAAGTGCCGAAGACATCAAGGAGTGTGTCAACGAGACCTTCTCGGAATTCTACTTACAGAGGGACCACTTTGATCCCAGCAAGGGCACCCTGAAAGGATACCTGGCCGTCATCGCCCGGCGGTGTGCCATACGCCGGCACCAGGAAAATTGCCGTTGGGAACGTTCCTCCTCACCACAGCCGGAGGAAGTAACGGACCCCTTCGCCCATTTGGAACAGCAGGATGAACTGGAGCGGGCCCTGTCGGCGCTGGACCCGGTAGACCAACAGATCATCCGCCTGAAATATTACGGCGGACTGACGGCCCGTGAGATCGCCGCCTCCCTGGGCCTGCCCTATGAGACGGTGAAAAAGCGGCAGCAGCGCAGTCTGAAAAAGCTGCTGCGGGCGCTGTCCCTGGGTCTGCTGGTGGCCCTCATCCTGGCCGCGCTGGCTGCCTGCGCCTACATGATCCTGCGCCACTTCGGCTTTGTACCCGGTTACGGCGTGGACTCCGATCCTCAGGCCGGCACCTACATTCTGGAGCAAAGCGCTGTCATTCAGGGTGAGCTGTACGAGATCCATCTGGAGGACGCCTATTGGCAGAACGGCTCCTTCCTGGCCGATCTGAGCCTGTACGGCCAAACCAGTCCCTACCTCACGCCTCTGGATATCTCTCTCAGCGGCCTGGATAACCTCCAGCCCATCTCCATCAGCCAGAACGGGCTGGACGTTCTCGGAGCTTACTCCCTGCGGCTGATCTATGAGGGAGATCTGCCGCAGTCCTCCGCCTCCTCCCTGGAGCTGATTCTGACCCTGGATGGTACCGACCTACCCATCACCCTGGTGGCCGCGGAGGAAACTGCCCTGGAGCAGGCCGGATTCTACTCGGTGACTGAGGCCGACGGCGGCCTGCTGGCGGTGCCCCGGCTTGAAAATGGGGAGCTGGTGGTCTCCATCCATCCGCTGAACACCGGCCCGTTCAACACCTCTCCCTCCCTGACCAAAGGGATCTGGAGCCACTACGGAGGACCTCAACTGCCCATCACCGTCACCGCGCCGGACGGCACCGTACTGGAGGGCGAGCCCACCTCCTATTCTCCCTTCAATGGCGATACCTATCTGAACTGGTATTTCGGCCCTGCTGAGCCGGGGGATTATGTGCTCAACGTCCCCTATGTCTATCAATATCCAGCCGCCGGTACAGACTCCCCCACGGTACAGCTGTCCCTCTCTGCTTCTGACGGAGCACCGGTCTCCCTCTCCCTGCCCGGCGGCACGCTGACCCTGGATCGCCCCTTCCCCATTGACGACGTCACCGCCTACTGTAGCACCATTTCCCACTCCTATGACGAGGCTGGCTACACCTGGTGGGCTATGGAGGCCACCTGGGAGGGAGAGGACCCGGAGCGTGTCCCGGCAGCCATTCCGGTATTGGAGGACGGGGCCGGCACTGTGATACTGAACAATACGACCTACCACAATGTGGAGGCCGGTCTATGGACAGAGCCGGTCTATGATTCGGACGGGCAATATACCCAGTTCCGAGGCTATGTGGTAGGCACACTGAACGGGCTGGATCAGGCCACCCTCTCTCTGCCTGCGGAAAAACTCTGTTACCGCTGGAACCACCCCTTCACCATTTCCATGACGGTACAGCCCGAGCCGGAGCGGCCTTCCTATACCGGCACATCGGGAAACTACAGCCTTACCGCCACGCCACGCCGGACCGACGGCGCAGTGATTCTTAATTTGTCCCCCGCCTCCTCCGACAAATATATGATTCCCACCAGCACGCTGACCCGCAGCCCATTGACTGCTCTGGGCGCCACGGACGCGCCCATTACCCTGACGGCCGCCGACGGCACCGTATATGAGGGAGAATATCAGCCCGGACGGCAGAATAACGCCAGTGACTGGAGTTTTGGAGACATCCCCGCCGGGGATTACACCCTCCATGTCCCCTACCTCTACCTGACGGCGCCGGAAAGCTGGCATATGGCCATTCCCCTGCCCCAGCAGCAGGGACAGGTTCTGCCTGTGGGACCGGTCTATACCTGCTTCTCAGGCCGGATCGAGCTGTCATCCATCACCGGGATAGGGACCGACCCGGCGATTCTGGAGCAGTTTGCCGCCGCCGTCATCACTTACCCCTCCGGCGGGATTAACCAGCCCCAGGAGGCCCCTCTGGTGTCCCGGCTGGACCTCTCCCTCCACTCCGGCATGGAGGACTATACCCTGGTAGATGTGGGTCTTCAGCTCTTTTTGACCGACGAGGCCTACTTTTCCGGCGCCTGCGAGCGACAATATGTCTTTGAGGAGGGTGAACCCCGGCTGACCAGCCTGCTGCTGCGCCACGCACCCGGCCTCTATGCCACAGATCTTACCTTTACCGATCCTGTCTTACGCTGGAACCACCCCTTCGATATCCCCGTCACCATTCCATAGTACCTCTATCAAATCCGCCTCCTTCCCCATTGGAAGGAGGCGGATTTTTTCCCAATCTTTTGTCCAGCTGTCCCCTTTTTCCCTTTTGCCTGCAATTAGTATGTGGAAGGGAGGGACACACTTGGACGATCGACAGCTGCTGGAACTGTTGGATGCTGATCCCACTGCAGGTATGGACCTGCTGTGGAAGCGCTACGGGGAGCCGGTTCGCTTTGCCGCCGCTCAAAAGCTGGATTGCGACGAGGATATTCATATTTGCGTGCAGGATACCTTTTCTGACTTTTATCTGCAAAGAAAGCAGTTCGATCCGGAAAAAGGAAGTCTGCGAGCCTATCTGACGGCCATCTCCGAGCGCAAAGCCATTCGGCGCTGGAGGCAAAATCAGCAGCAATGGCTGGCAGCACAGTCGGCAGACCCGCCTGATGATCCCATCGCAGTCTGGGAACAACAGGAGCACTTCCGTCAGGCGCTGGCCCGGCTTCCCGAACTGGACCGAGAGATCTTGCAGCTGAAATACTTTGAAGGACACACCATCAGAGAAATCGCCATCCGCTTGAATATCGACTACGAGCGGGTCAAAAAACGGGCCCAGCGAGCCCTGAAAAAGCTGCCCCAATTTCTCGAATAAGCCACCCTATCTGAAAAGGAGATCTGACACTATGAAGCGCACAACCGGAAAAATTTTTGCACTGACAGCGCTGAGCAGCCTGCTTCTGCTGGCCTCCGCCTGCGGACAGTCCTCCGGCCAGTCCCCCTCCGGCTCCGCCGGTGGATCGGAGCCGGCCGGCGGCAACGCCTCCTACACCGACACCTACGATCCCGACGCCCTGTTCCAGTACGGCATGACCCCCGCCAAGGACAGCGAGACAGGAAAATACGGCTACAAAAATCCCCAGGGGACATGGGTAATCGAGCCTCAGTATACCTTTGCCCGTGATTTCCAAGTCAACGGCACCGCCTTTGTCCGCACCGGCAGCAACAGCGACGAGTTCCGCCTCATTGACCGGGAGGGCAACTTTGTCTCGGACTATATCTTCATGCGCTTTTTTGACGAGCTGGCCTTCTCCGCCAACGGCATCGCCGTGGGGACGGTATGTGAGGCCGACGGCACCAAACTGGGCACCGGCTACTTCTACCTGGAGGACGGGGAGATCGTCTTTGAGCCTCGGGAGGAAGAGAGCTTCACCGCCTTTTCCGACGACGGTTACGCTGTGGTGGACAACAAGGCCGTCATCAACGATCAGTTTGAGTATGTCATTGAACCCCAGGAGGACTACTATCTGGTCCAGGTATCCAATGGCATGGTGAGTTTTGATTTCAAGAACACCCCGAAGGGGTACTCTGAGTACGGCTACATGGATGTGGAAGGCAATATCGTCATTCGGGGCCTGAGCTCCCGGGGCGGTCCCTTCGCCGACAACGGCATCGCGGTGGTGGAAAACCAGCTCATCGACAAGAGCGGCAACGTGGTTTTTGATGTAGCCGACAGCCACTATTCCACCATCACCAGCAACTTCAACAACACCGACTGGGTGGAGGTCTCCTCTCACCTCTCCAGTCGGGGCGGTACCGACTTCAACTTCATCAACGCCGAGGGCGAGACCTTCTTCCCCACCGACGCCTACGAGCACTCCCACATGGACGGCTCCCTGGCCATCAAGAACGGGGTCTATGTGGGTCCGGCGCCCGTCCTCAAGGATGATCAGGGCAACATCACCGGCATTGGCGGCACTGAGGACTACGCCACTGTTGCTGTCAATGAGGATATGGAGATCCTGTATGTCCCCTACGACAAGGGTATCCAGGATGTGAGCGCCTATTATTCCGACGGCTATGCCAAGGCGGAAACCCAGGATGAACAACGTGTGATCGTCGATCTGGAAGGCAATATCGTCATGGAATATTGACGCTGTGCCCCGGAGCTGTCTCCCCGCTGCTGCAAATGTCAGACAGTCCCTCTTCGTCTGCTGCTTCCATTCCTTTCCCTTCATTCAGCGGAACATTTTGACTGTCTCTTGCCGCCCCGGAAGTTCCGGCCAGAACGTGCGATAAAAAACCGGCGGACTGCTGTAACAGCAGTCCGCCGGTTTTTTATCGTTCAGCCCTCAAATCACATCCACGCCTCCAGCGGTGGCCCGCCGGAACAGGACAGGAGGGACAATTTTATGGACGGGGGCCGACTCCGCCAGCGGCTTTCCCTGTTTGCGGACCTTGATTTGGTCCACCAACAGCTGGACCGCCTCATGGGCCAGCCGGTCCACCTGCTGCCCAACTGTACTGAGCGGAATAATGGCCTCTCTGGACGTGGGCGAGTTATCAAACCCAACGATGCAATACTCCTTGGGCAGATAACCATACCGCCGGATAATCAGGTTCAGCAGGGTGTTGGCCGTAGTATCGTTGGCCATAAACACACCGATTTTCTTGCGGGCATATTTCTTGTCCCATTCCCTCAAAATATCCTGCAGGATGGCCTGGTCCTCCTCATAGGACCGGTCCAGCTCCCGCAGAATCACCTCATGAGCCAGACCGTTGGTCTGGCAATAATCCTCAAACCCCCGGATGCGCCCGTAGGCAGGGATGCGGGGATCTGTAGGGGAGTTGATATGGATCAGAATATCACACTGCTGCTCCTCCAGCAGGGCAGCCGCCTGCCGTCCTCCCGCCTCATTGTCGGTATTCACGCTGCACACGAACTGGTCCTCCCGCTCGATGGCCACCACCGGGATCTGAAACTGGGCCAACTCCTGGGAGGAGAGAGTGTGGCTCAATACAATCATGCCCTCGATCTGATAGGAGAGCAGCTCTTTGATGTACCGGCGCTCGCTCTCCTTATTATTGTTGCCGATAAACACCAGGAATTTATAGCCAAAGGTCTCGTAAGTGGCCAGAATCTGGTTGAGCACCTCTGAATAAAAGCGGTGGTAAAACTCAGGGACGATGACGCCGATGAATTCCGTCTTTCCCATGGCCAGAATGCGGGCCACCCGGTTCTCATGGTAATCCAGCTTCTCCAGTGCATCGGAAATGATCTGCTGGCTTTTCTCCGTCAAAGAATCCGGGTCGTTAAAATATCTGGATATGGTTGTCTTGGAAAAATTGGTATATCTGGCAATGTCGTCAAAGGTCACTCTTTTTTTCTCTTCCATATCAAGCCCTTCAATCTGCCGAGGTCATGTACCAATCTGCTTTGGCGCAAACAGAACACACGGCTGGTAAAACCTTGAAGATAAATGCGCGATTTCTTCTCGGAATTGATTGAATTTTATTATAGCAAAGAGAAGAAATGGATGCAATCCCTTGGTCTCGGGGAAGCTGGGTGTAATTGTGCATAATTTCAAGCACTGGAAATGAGGCGGATTTTACAAAAATATTTCCAGCGGGGGAAAAGCATTGACGGAAGCTCATCATAAGGAGTAATATTATTTAAGAATAACCGGTTCCATTACCGGTTACATAACCGGTTTTTATATTCTTTCGTCACCAATTCAAAGAAAAAAAGAGGAAACAGGAGGAGAGACAATGAAGAAACACGCATTGACCAAATTCATTGCGTTGGGTCTTTCGGCTTCCCTGATGGCTGGAATGCTGTCGGGATGCCGGTTCGGCTTTGCCAGCGATCCGGACGACCCCAACGCGGTGGAAGCGGTGGAGCCCATCGATATGTCGGTGGACACCTTTGAATACGACCCGTCCCTGAGCGGCACCAACATCACCCTGCTCAACTCCAAGGCCGAGATCCAGACCGCTCTGGTGGAAATGGCAGCGGCCTTCGAGGAAAAGTCCGGTGTACACGTGGAAGTCATGCCCGTCACTGACGGCGACTCCCCCTATACCAAAGTAGTCAGCCTGTACAACTCTGGTAATCCCCCCACGCTGTCCATTTTGGACACCACTGACGTCATCGCCCTGGCTGAGGAAAAGGCGGCTGACCTGTCCGACCAGCCCTGGATCGCCGAGGCAGAGGGCTATACCACTGAAATCAACGGCAAAGTGTACAGCTTCCCGCTCTGTATTGAGGGCCGCGGCATCATCTACCACAAGGAAGTCATCGAGGAGACCCTGGGCGAGCCCTTTGATCCCACCACCATCCGGACCCAGGACGACTTTGTGGCCCTGCTGGACCGGCTGGTGGAAGCCGGCATGGAGCACCCCATCTCCCTGGCTATGGAGGACTGGTCCCTGGGCGCCCATCACCTGCAGTACATCTATGAGACCTACGACGGCACCTCTGACGGCGCCGCGGAGTGTATCAACCTGATCAAGGACGGTCAGCTGGATCTGACCACCTATGACCGTATGTCCCAGTTCCTGGATATGTTTGATATCCTGAAGAAGTACAATGTGGCCTATCGTGACCCTCTGGGCGCCGACTATGACGAGATGGCCATCGACCTGGCCGACGGCAAGACTGCTTTCTGGTTCAACGGCAACTGGGCCTGGCCCAACCTGGCCGAGGCCGACGCCGAGGAGGACGATGAGTACGGCTTCCTGCCCTACTTCATGAACAATGACCCCGACGATTTCGTGAACCAGCAGATCCAGGCCTCTCCCTCCAAGCAGGTCATGCTGGACGGGGTCGTGGCCACGGAGCAGGAGCAGGCTGCGGCTAAGGAGTTTTTGAATTGGATCGTGTTCAGCGAGATCGGCCAGCAGATGCTGGTCAAGACCTGCAAGATCATCCCCCCCTTCCAGAACAACCCCTATGAGCCTTCTGATCCCCTGAGCCGGGACATCTACAGCCGGGTGCATGAGGGTACCGCCTTCAACGCGTCCGCCATTGTTCCCAACGACCACTGGTCTGTTCTGGGCGCCGCCATGCAGAAGTATCTGGCCGACAGAAGCGACCGGGCGGAGCTGATCGATTCCATCGTGGCCTATTGGGACGAGCAGCAATAAGGAGGAGCTAGGATGAAAAGAAAAAGCGGAGGAAAAGATTTCTGCGGATTTGCCCTGCCCGGCCTGTTCTGTTTCGCGGCAGTGGTAATCATCCCCTTTATCTACGGTATTTATCTGACCCTGACCGACTGGAACGGCGTCTCCGATACAAAGAACTTCATCGGCGGAGCCAACTTCCTCAGTGTACTTAAGGACAGCCAATTCTGGTCCTCCCTGCTGCTGACCTTCAAATATGTGGTGGTCGTGGTAGTGGTGGTCAACATTCTGGCCTTTGCCATCGCCTACCTGCTGACCCGCGGCTTTAAGGGTCAGAACTTCTTCCGGGCCGGCTTCTTTACTCCCAACCTGATCGGCGGCCTGGTGCTGGGCTATATCTGGCAGTTCGTATTCTCCCGTGTGTTCGTGGGCATCGGCGAGGCCACCGGCTGGGAGCTCTTCGGTGCCTCCTGGCTGTCTGACCCCACCCTGGCCTTTGTGGCTCTGGTGTTCGTCTCCGTATGGCAGCTGTCCGGTTACATGATCCTCATCTATGTGGCCGGCTTTATGGGCCTGAACAAGGACGTGATGGAGGCCGCCAGCATCGACGGCGCTACCGGCTGGACCAAGCTGCGTCACATCATCCTGCCCCTGATGATGTCCTCCATCACCATCTGCCTGTTCCTCACCCTGTCCCGCGCCTTCATGGTGTACGATGTCAACCTGTCCCTGACCGCCGGCGCTCCCTATGGCACCACCGAGATGGCCGCCATGCACGTCTACGAAAAGGCCTTTACCTCCCGTCAGTTCGGCGTGGGCCAGGCTGAGGCCCTGATCCTGTTTGTGATCGTGGCTATCATCAGCGGTATTCAGGTGTACCTGACCAAGAAACGTGAGGTGGATGCATAATGAATAACTCGACCATCGGCGGCACCAAGCGCAAGGTAGCCAATGCGCTGGCCATGACCGGCATGATCATCATCTTCATCGCCTATATGTTCCCCTTCATCATGGTGGTCATCAACTCCCTGAAGGAAAAGCGGGATATCATCACCGATCCCTTCTCCTGGCTGTTTACCATCAAGGGTCTGTCCTTCGACAACTTCGTGAAGGCCTTTACCCAGATGGACTTCCTCAACGCGTTTAAAAACTCCCTGATCGTAACGGTGTCGGCCACCGTGCTGGTCACCCTGCTGTCCTCCATGCTGGCCTACTACATCGTCCGCCGCAACAACATCATCTCCAAGATTGCCTTTGCTCTGATGGTGGCCTCCATGATCATCCCCTTCCAGGCCATCATGATTCCCCTGGTGAGCATCTACGGCGGCACCCTCAACGTGCTCAACCACCGCATCACCCTGATCTTCATGCACACCGGCTTCTCCATGGCCATGTCGGTGTTCATGTTCCACGGCTTTATCAAGGGCAATATCCCCATCGCCCTGGAGGAAGCGGCCTACATCGACGGCTGCACCCACCGGCAGACCTTCTTCAAGATCGTCTTCCCCTTGCTCAAGCCCATCATCGCCACCATGGTGATCCTCAACTCCCTGGCTTTCTGGAACGACTACCTGCTGCCCTCCCTGGTGCTGACCGACAAGGAGCTGCTCACTCTGCCCCTGTCCACCTACAGCTTCTACGGTACTTATTCCGCCGACTACGGCACCATCATGGCCGGCCTGCTGCTGTGCGTTATCCCCATTCTCATCCTCTATGTGATCCTCCAGAAGCAGATCATCGGCGGCGTTGTTTCCGGCGCAGTCAAATAACAAAACCCGTTCAATTCTACCACAAGGGTCTCTTGCCCTTGTGGTAGAATTTCGGTTATACTGCTTTCAGCATTGCCCCCAGGGGCTACAGGGAAAGGAGAAAAAGCACACCCATGCGGAAAGACACCCTGCATTTGAAAGCGCCGGGAAACTGGATCAACGATCCCAACGGCTTTATTTATTATCGAGGTGAGTACCACCTTTTTTACCAACACTTCCCCTACGCCCCCCGCTGGGGTACCATGCACTGGGGCCATGCGGTGAGCCGCGACCTGGTCCATTGGGAGCACCTGGGGGTAGCCCTCTATCCCACCAAGAGCTACGATCAGAACGGCGTTTTTTCGGGCAGCGCCCTGGAACGGGACGGAAAGCTGTATCTGTACTACTCCGCCGTGCACTACCTCCAGCAGAACGAGGAGGACATCCACATTCCCCCCAACGACGCATTTGTGACCAGTCAGGCCATGGTAATCTCCGACGACGGGCGCACCTTTGACAACATGGGAGCCAAGCGCCAGATCATCCCGGTGCTGGCCGACGAATCCATCGGCGACCCCAAGGACACCAGAGACCCCAAGGTGTGGGAAAAGGATGGGCTCTATTACATGATTCTGGGCAGCACCTTCCGCAAGGAGCAGGGCAAGGCCCTCTTTTACCGCAGCCGGGACGCTCTGCACTGGGACTATGTGAACCAGTACTCCTCCCCGGAGTTCCGTACCATGCTGGAGTGCCCCGATCTGGTCCGGCTGGGGGAGGCATTTGTGCTCCTGGGCTCCCCCATGGGCGTCACCCAACCGGAGATTGAATATGCCCACCACGCCATGTGGGGCCTGGCGGACTTTGACCACCAGACCTGCACCCTCGCCCTCAAGGGGCCGATGCAGTTTGTGGATTATGGTCTGGATCTCTATGCCCCCCAGACCGCTGTGGATCAGGAGGGCCGTCGGGTGCTCATCGCCTGGATGCGGATGCCCCAGGCGGCAGAGGACCCTGGGGACGGCCGGGGCCCCTGGAATGGCATGATGAGCCTGCCCCGGGTGCTGGAGCTGCGGCAGGGCAAGCTTTGCTTTGTCCCCCATCCCAATGTGGAGTCCCTTTTCCGCCCTGTGGACGGCAGCTGGGACCAGGCGGTGCGGAATCGTCCCTTCCGCCTGAAAACCACCCTCCGGTCCGGGGATGTGCTGGACGTGTGCGGCTACCGGATTGCGCTGGAGGACGGCCGGATCGTCACCGACCGCAGCCAGGTATTCCCCCATCTGCCCAACTATCGGACCACCGCCCAGACTCCGGCGCTGGGCGAGGATTGCTGCCGGCTGGATATATTTGTAGACGACCATCTGATCGAGATATTTGTGGACGGCGGCCGTTATGTGGTCAGCCATGTGGTATACGGCCTGAAGGACCGGCTGGAAGGTCCGGTGGAGCAGCTGCTTACCCCCAGGGAGGACGGCTGAGGACCTATTTCAAGGAGAAAGGGATGGATTGTCCATGATGGATATTACCGCCATTGGCGAAGTATTGATCGACCTGACCCAGACTGGGGTCAATGAGCAAAAGGTACCGCTGTTTGCCGCCAATCCCGGCGGCGCCCCTGCCAACGTAGCAGTGGCTGCCGCCCGGCTGGGGGCCAATACCGCGTTTATCGGAAAGGTGGGCCAGGACGGATTCGGCGCCTACCTGACCCGGGTGCTGACTGAGAACCGGGTAGACGTGTCCGGCCTGCGGACCGACGACGCTGCCACCACCATGGCTGTGGTGGCCGTGTCCGACACCGGCGAGCGCTCCTTCCGCTTTGTGCGGGGGGCAGACTGCAACCTGAAGCCGGAAGAGGTGGACACTGGGCTGATCGCCGGAAGCAAAGTGCTCCACTTCGGCTCGGTCAGCCTGACCGCCGGTCCCGCCCGGGAGGCCACCCTCTTTGCCGCACAGAGCGCCCGGGAGGCCGGTGTGCTGGTAAGCTATGATCCCAACTACAGAGACGCCCTATGGAACAGCCAGGAAGAGGCGGTGGAGTGGATGAAGAGGCCTCTGCCCCTGGTGGATGTACTTAAACTGTCCGACGAGGAGCTGCCCCTCATCACCGGCACCGACAATCCCGAAGAGGGAACCCGTCGGCTGGAGGCTGAAGGGATTCGCCTGATCCTTGTGACTCTGGGCGACAAGGGTGCTTTTTACCGCTGGCAGGGCAAGACCGGCCTGGTGCCCGGCGTAGCCACCACTGTGGCCGATACCAACGGCGCCGGGGATACCTTCCTGGGCGCAGTGCTCAGCCGTCTGGTGAGTCGGGGCGAAAAGCCCCTGGAGGGCCTGACTGCCCCGGAACTGGAAGCCATCCTTGCCTTTGCCAACCGGGCGGCCTCCAAGACCTGCTCCCGCAGCGGAGCCATTCCCGCCATGCCCACCATGGCGGAGCTGGAGGAAGGAGACAACACCCATGAAGCGTAAGCAGACCAAGGAAGCCGCCCCCACCACCGCCGGACAGACCGACCGGCTGATTCAGCAGGCGGCGGAGACAACCGTCCCCAAGGCGTCCAAACCCAAAAAGAAAACCAAGGCGGCAGAACCACTAACCCCCGCCCAGGTGGGGATCGGAGCGGATTTCTCCGTCTTTGAGCACCGTCTGGCCCGGCACTACGATGAATTGAAGTGGCTCTACTGCGAGCTGTACCACGGCGATTTGGGCGCCTTTGACTACTTTACCCAGATGCTCCGCCGGAGCTGGGAGGACCGCAAGGCGGACCTGCGGGTCCAGGACGCCCAGCGGGAAGCCGACCCCAACTGGTACCGCCGCCGGGAACTGCTGGGCATGATGCTCTACACCAACGCCTTTGCCGGCACCCTCAATGGGGTGGCTGAGAAGCTGCCCTATCTGAAGGAGTGCGGGGTCAACTATCTCCATCTGATGCCCCTGCTGGAGAGCCCCAAGGGCCGCAGCGACGGCGGCTACGCCGTCTCCAACTTCCGGAAGGTGCAGCCCGAGCTGGGCACCATGGCCGACCTGGAGCACCTGGCGGATTCCTGCCGGAAAGACGGCATCAGCCTCTGTCTGGATTTCGTCATGAATCACACCAGCGAGGACCACGAGTGGGCCAAAAAGGCCCGGGCCGGCGAGCCCGGCTACCGGGAGCGCTATTTCTTCTATGACAGCTGGGATATCCCCCGGGAGTTCGAAAAGACAGTGCCCCAGGTCTTCCCCACTACCGCCCCCGGCAGCTTTACCTGGCTGGACGACTGCAAGCAGGCGGTCATGACCAACTTCTACCCCTACCAGTGGGATCTGAACTACGCCAACCCCATGGTATTTAACGACATGACCGAGAACCTGCTCTACCTGGCCAACCGTGGCATCGACGTGATCCGGCTGGACGCGGTGCCCTATATCTGGAAGGAGCTGGGCACCGACTGCCGCAATCTGCCCCAGGTCCACACCCTGGTGCGGATGGTGCGTATGGTGTGCGAGATCGTCTGCCCCAGTGTACTGCTGCTGGGCGAGGTAGTGATGGAGCCGGCCAAGGTGGCCCCCTACTTCGGCAGCACCGACAAGCCGGAATGCCATATGCTCTACAACGTGACCACCATGGCCACCACCTGGCACACCCTGGCCACCGCCGATGTGTCCCTGCTGCGCCACCAGGTGGACGCGGTGTGCGCCCTGCCCCGGGACTTTCTCTTCCTCAACTATCTGCGCTGCCACGACGACATCGGCTGGGGCCTGGACTACCCCTGGCTGAAGGAGCACTTCGGCACCGACGAGGTCGCCCACAAGAAGTATCTCAATGATTTCTTTACCGGTAAGCTGCCCGGCAGCAACAGCCGGGGCGAACTCTACAACGACGATCCCCGGCTGGGCGACGCCCGGCTGTGCGGCACCACCGCCTCCCTGTGCGGAGTGGAGGCCGCCGACTATGAGCGTGACCCCTTCAAGCTGGAGCGGGCAATCTCCTGCGACCTGATGCTCCACGCCTGGATGCTCACCCAGAGCGGTATCCCCGTGCTGTACAGCGGGGACGAAGTGGGGCAGCTCAACGACTACTCCTACCACCACGACGGCGAGAAGTGGGACGACAGCCGCTACATCCACCGGGGCGACTTCCAGTGGGATCTGGCCAAGATGCGCCACGATCCCACCACCCGCCAGGGCAAGCAGTTCATCGGCCTGCGCCGGTTGGAGGAGCTGCGGGCAGCAGAGCCTGCTTTTGACGCCCGGGCGGAGATGTGGACCTTTGACACCGGGGACAGCCGGGTGCTGGGCATCGGCCGGTGGTACCAGGGCCGCAAGCTCATCGCCCTGTTCAACTTCAGTCAGGAATTTGTCACCGTCTCCAACGCTGACCAGGGTCCCTTTGAGGAGCTGATCTACGGCGGGACCTTTGATGATCTCAGGCAAGTAAAGCTCTACCCCTACGGCTTTGCCTGGTACCTGCATACGGAGGAGTGATTGGTCATGAACAAAGCATGGTGGAAAGAGAGCGTTATCTATCAAATCTATCCCCGCAGCTTCTGTGACTCCAACGGCGACGGCATCGGCGACCTGCCCGGCATCACCAGCAAGCTGGACTACATCAAGGAGCTGGGAGCCAATGTGATCTGGCTCTCCCCCGTCTACCGCTCTCCCAACGACGACAATGGCTACGACATCAGCGACTATCAGGCCATTATGGAGGAGTTCGGCACCATGGCCGACTTTGACCGCCTGCTGGCCGAGGCCCACGCTCGGGGCATCAAGATCGTAATGGATCTGGTGGTCAACCACACCTCTGACGAGCACGCCTGGTTTGTGGAGAGCCGCCAGTCCCGCGACAATGCCAAGCGGGATTTCTACATCTGGCGGGAGGGTAAGGAGGGTAAAGAGCCCAACAACTGGGGCTCTGCCTTCTCCGGCTCCGCCTGGACCTATGATGACGCCACCGATATGTACTACCTCCACTGCTTCTCCCCCAAGCAGCCCGACCTGAACTGGGACAACCCGGCGGTGCGTAACGCCGTCTTTGACATGATGACCTGGTGGTGCGACAAGGGCATCGACGGTTTCCGCATGGACGTGATCTCCATGATCTCCAAGCGGGAGGGTCTGCCCGATATGCCCACCGGCGGCGCCCTCTATGCCTCCTGCAATCTGGGCTGCTGCAACGGCCCCCACGTCCACGAGTATTTGCAGGAGATGCGCCGGAAGGTACTCTCCAAATACGACCTGCTCACCGTGGGCGAGTGCGCCGGTGTGACCGTCAACCAGGCCAAGCAGTACGCCAACGCCCAGGGCACCGAGCTGAACATGGTATTCCAGTTCGAGCACGTGGACCTGGACGGCGGCGACGCGGTCACCGGCAAATGGAGTACCCGAAAGATCGATCTGGTAGCCCTCAAGAAACTGCTGTCCCGGTGGCAGAACGAGCTGGAGGACGTGGCCTGGAACAGCCTCTACTTCTGCAATCACGATCAGCCCCGCATCGTCTCCCGGCTGGGAGACGACTCCCCCCGGTATCGGGAACTATCCGCCAAGTGCATCGCCACCTGCCTCCACCTGATGCAGGGCACCCCCTACGTCTATCAGGGGGAGGAGCTGGGCATGACCAACGTGCCCTTCGGGCCCATTGAGAACTACCGGGACCTGGAGTCCATCAATGCCTACCATGATCTCACCGCCCGGGGCGTCTTCCAGCCGGAGGAGCTGCTGGAGGCCATCGCCTACAAGAGCCGGGACAACGCCCGCACCCCCTTCCAGTGGGACGACTCCCCCAACGCCGGCTTTACCACCGGCGAGCCCTGGATCATGGTCAATCCCAACTACCGGGAAATCAACGCCAAGGAACAGCTGGATCGGGCGGACTCTGTGTTCCACTATTACCAGAAGCTTATCGCCCTGCGCCGCAACTCCCCGGACAACGAGCTCATCGTGTACGGCAGCTACCAGCTGATCCTGCCGGACCATCCCCAGCTGTTTGCCTATCTGCGCACTCTGGAGGGCAAGACCCTCCTCACCATATGCAACCTGTCCGGCCAGCCGGCGACTTTTGCCCTGCCGGAGGAGCTTGCAGGCCGGAAGAGCCGCCTGCTCATCGCCAACTGGGCGGAGGCCCCCGCCGCCGTTCCCGGAACGCTGGAGTTCCAGCCCTGGCAGGCTGCCGCCTGGGTTCTGGAGTAACATATAAAAAGAGGATCTGCTGCATAATGCAGCAGATCCTCTTTTTTACACCTGTTTGATCTGATACTGTACCGCCTGGCACTCGTCCAGGAACGGGAGGGCCAGCCCGGCATACATCAGTTCGTCGCCTCCGTACACCTTGCCATCCACCAGATAATCCTTGTTCGGGTCCAATCCCTTCATACGCAGCAGGGGCCGCACCGGATTGGCGTGGCGCTGAGTCTGGACCACACTGACCACGGCCCGCTCCTGATCGGGAGAGACGTGCATCCAGGCACAGAAGCACTCATGCTGGAAGGGGTCGGTGAGGCGGTAGTAGTCTCCCCGCATCACCACATCCCAGTAGGACCGGAATGCGTCGATCTGGGCCGCCACCTCCTCCAGCTCCTCCTGAAACAGCTCATTCAGGTCCAGCTCATAGCCAAAGGTACCGGCAGCGGCCACCACCCCCCGGGTATGGAGGGGCGTGGACCGGTGGGTCAGGCCGTTGGGCACAGCGGACACATGGGCACCCATGGTACAGCAGGGGTAGCAGTAGGAGGTACCGTACTGGATACGCAGCCGGTCCATGGCGTCGGTGTTGTCGGAGCACCAGATCTGGGGGGTATAGTAGAGCATCCCGCAGTCGAACCGGCCGCCACCGCCGGAGCAACCCTCAATGAGCAGATTGGGGAACTCCTGATGGAGGGCTTCCAGGATCTCATATACGCCCAGCACAAAGCGGTGGTACACCTCGCCCTGGCGCTCAGCGGGCAGACCAGCGCTCCACACATCGGTGAGGCTGCGGTTCATGTCCCACTTGACATAGGAGATGTCAGCGCTCTTGAGCATGGTCCGCAGATTGTCCAGAATATACTGCCGCACCTCGGCACGGGTGAGGTCCAGCACCAGCTGGTACCGGCCCCGGGTGACAGGACGGCCGGGGGCCTGGAAGGCCCAGTCAGGGTGGGCCCGATAGAGGTCGGAGTTTTCATTGACCATCTCCGGCTCCACCCAGATGCCGAACTTCATACCCAGGCCCTTGATGCGCTCTGCCAGAGGTGCCAGTCCGCCGGGCAGCTTCTCCTGGTTGACGTTCCAGTCGCCCAGTCCGCCGAAATCGTCGTTGCGCTGGCCGAACCAGCCATCGTCCATCACCATCATTTCCACGCCTACCTTGCTGGCAGCCTGGGCAATGGAATAGATCTTGTCCGCATCGAAGTCGAAGAGAGTGGCCTCCCAGTTGTTGATGAGGATGGGACGGCGGGCATCCTTCCAGGGACCCCGGCACAGATTGAGGCGGATGGCCCGGTGGAACAGGCGGCTCATATGACCCAGGCCCTGCCGGGTGAACACCATAGCGGCCTCCGGCGCGGTAAAGGTCTCGCCGGGCGCCAGCTGCCAGCAGAAGTGGAACGGATGGATCCCCATGGTCATCCGGGTCTCATGGAACTGGGTGTGCTCCACCGAGGCCAAGAAATTGCCTGAGTACACCAGAGCCATGGCCCAGCAGCGGCCGGTATCCTCGGTGGTATCCGGATCGCACAGTACCAGGAAGGGGTTCTGCTGGTGGCTGGAGGAACCACGGACGCTGCCCGCGGTGTGGACACCCTGGGTCAGGGCAGTCCGTACCGGCTCGCGCTCCCGGGCATAGGCACCGCCCAGGGTAATGAAATCGTGATTGCCCACAGGGAAATCCAGGCAGGCGGAGGTCACCCGGGTCAGCCGGATGGGGACAGCCCCGTTATTGCGCACCCGGACGGCCCGGGTGATCATATCGTACTCCTCCAGAACGCCATACAGCAGCTCCACCGTCAGGCCGCTGCACTTGTCCTGGAGTTCTACGGTCAGCGTCTGGGCAGTCACACCCTCACCGTAGAAGGCGGGCAAACCCTCCAGCGCATACTTGCCCTCGGCAACCGTGTGGTTGGTGTAGCGCAGGTCCACAATGTGGCTGCCATCCGCTAGGTCGGCCTCCAGGGCAGGCTGCCGGAAGTCACCCACACCGCTGGAAGAATACTCCTGGGGCTGAGTATCCAGGGACCAGGTACGATCCACCCCCACCTCGTCCGGATTGGGAGAGAAGCCCCGGTCCTCGGGGCAAATCAGCCGGGAAAGATCTCCCTTTCGCAGTTTCTCACCATAATAGGTGTGAAGCAGCACGCCGGTGGCATCGATCTTCATCTGATAGCTGGTGCTGCGGGTGTGCAGCGTGATGGTACGGCGTTGAGGATCATATTGAATCATACGGTTTCACCCTTTAACAGAAAGAGTAGAGCATGGCAAAAATCAGGGAAACAGCGGTCCCTATATCGCCCCTGCTTAACGGACCATATTATATCACATTGCAGGCCGTGTTTCATCTGCTTTGTCGGATTCTTCTGCCAGATTTCCACTTTACCTCCATATCGCATTATAAAAGCCGGCAAAGCATTGCGACGCAATGCTTTGCCGGCTTTGTTGGCTCACTCCCATTCGGCAAATTCTTACAATTCTAAGGCTATTTATGTTCTTTATGCGGGAGAAATATTCGCTTTTTTGTTAATATTTTACTTGCAGTTTTATGGTATCCAACTTTACCAGTATCAAAATAGCATCGGTTTACTACTGCGACGACAAGCAAAAATCAGCACCATTTGCAAGCCATAATTACTTCACAAAAGACCATTCAGAAACAGAACTTATTGCAAAATAATCGTCTAATTTATTTTGATTATACCAGAGTATTCCTTTAAACTCAAGAGAAAGGTCATCTGAAAAATTCACTCTCGACACACAGGATCAGGCAGGGATATTAAAGTATTTCAGATACGCCCGGAAACGATCCTGTGCCGTCAGGCAGGTATCCATCAGATAACCATTTTCGCGGCCCCATTGGCTCAATCCCCGGTAATAGAACATCTTCAGATCATCCTGGATCACAAAAGGAACAATACCATAGTTCAGGCATTCCTTGAACAAGATCAATCGTCCTACCCGGCCATTGCCGTCTTGGAACGGATGGATGCGCTCAAATTGCACATGAAAATCAATCAGATCCTCCAGCCGTTTTTCTTTTACTTGGTAATACTCCTCTAGCAGCAGCTTCATTGCACTGGCAACTTCCTGGGGGGGCGTCGTTTCACAGCCTCCCACCTCATTGGGTACCTTTTTATACTCTCCTACCGCAAACCAATCCAGGCAGCTGTCTGACGTACCGGTTTTCAGGATTCTATGAAGCTCCAAAATCAATGTCTCTGTCAGCGGCTCACAGGCTTTTTGGATGATCAAGTCGATACAGCGGAAGTGATTAACTGTCTCCACCACATCATCCACGTTGACACTTTCATCTGTCACGCCAATGGAATTGGTTTCGTAAATGAATCGTGTCTGTTCATGAGAGAGGCGACTACCTTCCATGTGGTTGGAGTTGTAGGTCAGCTCAATCTGGATTTTATGATAAATACCTCCAGTTTGCCTGCCAGCCTGCTCCTGCTTTAGCCGCTGCAGCAGAGGGCTATAGTTACCTTCACCTTTCTTCAGACGGAGCGGCTTTTCTGCATCGGCAGGAATTTTCCACGTCTTGCCCACCAGAACAGCGCCATTCACTCTTCCCTCTGCGCAATAATTCCGCACACTTCTCTCGGAAATTCCCCATTTTTTTGCTACTTCCTGAACAGAAAGAAGATGCATATAACCACTCCCTTCTTATTTAGTATACCTCAGCATCGGCAATTTTACAACCGTCTTTATCGCATTATTAATTGCCGATAACGCTTTCATTATAACCGATTGCTATAAGCGCATCTGTAATCCATTCCACCATAAATTAACAATCCATATAACTTTCCCATAGAGGGCCAAAATACGAAAAATGCATATAAGGAAGCGCAAATACACTAAAGTGGTATTTATTCAAAATCCGCGATTGCCCTGAGAATAGTGTTTGGAAGGCTACAAAAATGTTGGATATCTACTCTTTTCATAGGCCCTCAAAGCAAGATTTAAATTTTTCTGCACCGTTCCAATTGACATTGTGGAGATCTGCTTCCGAAAGCATTTGAATAATGTTCGCTTTGGTTAAATCAAAATCCACCATAGAGACACCATCCAGTTTTGCTCCTTTCATGATGCAGTCAACAAAGACTATCCCCCTGTCAAACTTGGCAAACGAGAGGTCCGCATTTGTAAAATCTACCCTTGATAAACTCATGATATGTTCATCCTCCTTAGTATATTTTTGACCTATTCTATTCTCCCCTCTATGCTGACTCCCGCTGGTTCTATTATGCTCCCTATCGTCTTGCCCCACTTTAGCTCGTATCCATTTTGAACAAGCTAACTTTGCATTTTGAAATGTAGAATCCTGTATTTCCACATTCACAAACTCCGCCCCTCTCAAATCTGCATTATTAAAACTACTATGTAAGATTTTTGAGGCAATTAGTTTAAATTTTGCAGAAGCCTCAATTTTTGTTGCTTGTATTATATTTAAATAGGAAAAGTCCGCTCTGTTTAATTCTACCCAACAAAACTCAGACTCTTTAAAAAACGCATACCGAAAACTGACGTTTTTTGCATCTACCCTCTGCCACCGGTTGTAGATAAACTCAGTTCCATCAAAGACACATTCTTTAATTTGCGTATTCGTAAGATCTACGGATGAAAATTTAGTAGCATAACACTGCAGTTTATGCAATTGAACTACACTGTTTGAGCTCTGGTGCTTCGTATGTTCGGTTTCTAATACATATGCATATAGACATCCAATCTTAGCGGCATTGAAATAGCAATCTGAAAGTAGTACTGTGCTACACAATTTCAGCCTGCTTATGTTAGCATTGGAAAAATCACAAAATTCCACACCGGTCTCTTGCTGCATTCTCAACGATGGAATTATATTGGACCGAAAGGTATGAATATTTTTCAATGAACTATGAGGCTCAAGTCGCATCTCGAGCCCTCTATCCTCTAAAAATCTAAACAATATAACTACTGCTTTCAAAATGTTTTGGCGTGAATTTTCAGATAGCTCACTTTTATCCACATAGGTCAACACTACGCCCAGTATACGAATCAGCGTTTTAAATTTCTCATTATTTTCCGATATAAATTCTAGCCTTCCTAGCCAAAAATCTTCTATGTGGCTATCCTCTCCATGGAATAGATTATATTGATCAAACAGCTTATTTAATTTTTCAATCCCCTCTGGGCCTTTTGTTAGATCCTGAGGCAAAAACATAAGTTGATTTGAAAGATCCTCTATGGCTAGGAATTCTACAAAAGATCGATGGTAGAAACTTATCGACATGGATTCTTTATTTGCAAAACCAAAAAAAGCCAGCAATAATTTGGAAGTAGTAATAGAAGAAGAATTAATCCATTTATCAAATAGTTCTTTCCGGTTGGTCGCTTCAGCATAGGTTTTCACATCATTAATATTTGCGACATTGCTGTTGCTTTTTTGTGCGGTTCGCCCAAGCATTTCCAACACAGTACGGTAGTCCTGATATTTTGCCGGGTTAAGATATTGCCCGCTGTGTCGCCTGTAGTACAGGCACTCAATTATTGTATTATACAAATCCGAGGTATTTTTAATTGATAGGATGGATTTCTCGCTATTTTTTTGCAGCCATGCAATCAAGAACATCAGAAGTGGCTTATCAAGTAGTTCTTGTAGATGAAGATGTTTATCTATCTCTTCAAATTCAATTTGAAAGGAAAATGCAGTCTGCAACTTCTCCCACAGCTCCTCCTGAATTCCTTTAACAAGAGGATTGATTTGATAAATTTGTGCATTTTGTAAATTTTCAACACATTTTGTAATCAACTGCGTACGGCCGCTAATCAACACTCTGACATGGCTTCCCCAGGGGAGTTGATCTAAATCTTCTATAATTTTTTTTGCACTATCCCACACCTTACCAGTAATTTCATCCAATCCATCTAAAATAACAATTGTATCTGACCGAGATATTGAATTCCGGGATATGGCCCCCAGTATCCAAGGAAAGTTCTTTTTGATATGATTACTTAGAGCTGCTATGTAGTTATTGGGGTATTGTGAAAATGGAACCTCTTTTAATGAAACAAAAATCGGTGTCAAGTGTTCCTCTACCAAGCGCATGGCAAAGTGTTTTAGAACTGTAGACTTTCCGGAGCCGGGTTCTCCATGAATGATAAAAAGCCTCTGATCCCCTCCGATAATTTTTCTGAGTTGTTTACGCCAGACAGTCTCATGGCTTCTGTCCGGCACTGACAAAGGCACTTCGCCAAGGGCCCATTGAACCAAATATTGATCTAGATCAATGTACTCAGGCATACTATCATATTGATACGAAAATACTTCAGCCGTTTCGGATCTGGCTATTAGGGGGATATAAATGTCCTCATTATGAACACTTTCCTCTCCAAAAACACATTCACTTTTCCATCTAAGTAATTCCTCACAGTAATGGTGTTTGGCCTTCAATTGCTGATTATATGTTGCCATTGGTGTGTTTAGTTTATTAAAAAGAGGGGAATATTGCTCCAAATGTGCCGCATACTCGGCTTCCACCGCATAAGAAAATAAGCGTGGCCAGGCCCCCCTAAACTCACTGATGATATTTTCACTTTTTTCCACAACACCTTGAAGTGATTCACATAAGACTTCCATGAGGCAGTCCGCAATTTCGGAATCTCCTGGTGCATCAAAAAATTCTCGATCAATTGTACAGGCATCAAATGTCTGGAGGTACTCTTTCGTTTTTTTACTAAGTCCGCTCTTATCCCACATTTCAGGAAGCTGAAAGCCCTCTATGTCCTGTGGGATTACGCTTGTTGCGAAATCCCGCCATGCTTTTAACGCACTTCTTATGAGTAGCTTCCACACTATAGCCTCGTCATTATTTTGATATGGCAGAATCGGACGCATAACTACTGCAGCAAGCTTGGCAATTGCGAGTCCAATATTTCCCTCTACAAGTTTTTCTGTACTGTCGATGATACCATCCATCATATCAGGCAAAGTTTCATTCCATGGCGGTAGCTTAAAAAAATTTCCTGATATAACATATTTCATAGCATCTTCACTCTTTCCTATGTATTTGCGGGAACTTAAGCTCTACTCACATAAAAGATCCAAATCTTTATGTAGTGCCATAATTTCTAACATCTCCGAATGGCGCTGTAAAGATAACACACAGTTATACATCTAATTTTTCTGATGACAAGAGCTGTTTTACTCCACCTTTTTTGGTTATCTTACCATGAAGGTATTACATTACAAAACCGCTGTTTTAACATCACCATACAAAATCTTATTTAAAAATGTAGCGCGAAAATCAGGCATCTCCTCAGCATTACTGTGATCAGTCCACAGAACCAATAGCCCCATATTATAATCCACGTTCCTGATCCGTCCACATCTCGCACTAACTCATCACTGTCTGCACTGCATCTCCCATACCCTCCGGTGGGTACTTGTGCCTTTTCAGAAGTCGTTTTACCAGCCGGCACATACCGGCTCGGGCGCTCCCTTTCTTCTGCCAGTCGATGATGCGGTTATTTCGCAAAAGATCGGTCAGCTCTTTTGTGATAGCAATTAACTCGCCATGCTCATTAAAATCTTTGATGGCCTGGGGCTTGGTCAACTCGTCATAGAAGCCCAGCTCCTCGGCGGTCAAGCCCAGCTTCTTCCCCTCCGCATTGGCGGCAGCAATGTCCTTTGTCAGCTTCAGACGTTCTTCAATGATCTCCTCATTGATCAGCATCCCGTTGAGGTATCGCTTATGGTTCTCTGGATGATCTCGGAGAACTTTTCTGATTTCACCACATTGACGGTTCTGCTCAGGAATAGAATTTACTGCATTGGATCAAACAGCATTTATACAACAGCTTTTAAGCTACCTATCACAGGAGAGATAACACGAATTGTTGCCTCTTCTACTTTTTATCACAAAAATAATTTCTACTTTTGAGTGATTACATACACCACAAGCAGTAGGTAAGCTGTTTCTACACAACTCGGATCTTTTCCTAGATTCAGGCAAAGAAATGCAATATCTATTCTGTTGTATCCAGCCCTTCATGGCGCATTGACTCGGTCTGGACGGTCATAGTATTATTCAAATACTTATATCAATAATCCACAACACTAGTGTTGCTCTAAAAAGGTAGTTCTTCATCATCTGAAAGGTCAATTGGATATTCACAATTTTGATTCAAAATTCTAATAGTTGCTGAATAAAATGGCTGCATATAATTTATGTATTGACGTTTCATTTTGATGTAGAGATTTCGTGCCCTTTCTAATGCTGTCATAGGAATTGCAGCATTACCGTCTCTAATACGGTTATCTATATCAAGGATGACAGAGGCTGATATACTTGTTTCTAAGATGTGAGACTGTATTTTGTTTTCCAATTGTTCAAATATCTGCGTTACATATACAGTATCAAATGCTTTACAAGAAGTAAATGTTTTATACCATTCTGTATTTCCCCAGTAATCCTCTGTCTCAACCCAACATAGGTCATGAATTGTCTCTTGAATTTCATTACGTAAATCAGTCAGATCAACTTCATATTTTACTTCCACTGCTTGCTTAGGCTCAGGTTTCGGATCAACAAGTTCATTGTAATAAGAATTGCTTTTAATCTCAATTGTCTTTCCTGTAGCACTGCTAAATTCTTTTTGTAAGATATCAATATTATCACGAAACCCATTATCATCTGTTACAAAAACTACTTTAGGTTCCCCACTTTTTGTAAAGTAATCAATAAGAGACAGCCACATGAGTGAATCTTTAAAACCCTTATCACTAGACCCCCTAATAAAAGGTGGAGTCTTTGCATACGCACGTTCTAAGACACGAGAAAAAGTGTCCTCATCTACGGTTAACGGAATTATATTTTTTCCAAAGAGGCCTTCATACTTTTTCTTCATCCCCTCTTTGTAGTAACGCTGGATTTCCTCATATTTTGTTTTTATTTCAATTGAGGCAATATCAAAGAATTTATGTCTTGCTTTTTCGAGTTCATCATATTTTTCTTTCTGCTTATTGCATTCCTGTGCAATTCGTTCATCAACAGCCACTTGTGTTATATAAACAGAAAAGCCTTTTTCGTTTAGCTTCTGGACAACCAATTCCAACTCATGGTTCTGAATAATAAAGTTAGTATCAAATACAAATGCAGTGTCATTATTCACACATATGCCTCCCAATTTAAGTCGCACTAAAAACAATTCCCACCATTTTGATCCGTCCACATCTCGCACTGGCTCATAACCGTCTGCACCGCATCCTCCATCCCATCCGGCGGATACTTATGCTTTTTCAGCAGTCGTTTCACCAGACGGCGCATACCAGCTCTGGCGCTCTCTTTCTTTTGCCAGTCGATGGTGCGGTTTTTCCGCAGCAGGTCAGTCAGCTCTTTTGTAATGGCAATCAGCTCGTCATGCTCATAAAAATCCTTGATAGCCTGGGGCTTGGTCAGTGCGTCGTAGAAAGCCAATTCCTCAGCGGACAAACCCAGCTTCTCTCCCTCCGCATTGGCGGCAGCAATGTCCTTAGCCAGCTTCAGGAGTTCCTCTATGACTTCCTCATTGGTCAGCATCCCGTTGAGGTAGCGGTTCATGGCACTCTGGATGATCTCGGAGAACTTTTCCGATTTCACCACATTGGTGCGCCGGTAGACAGAAACCTGCTCGGCAATCAGCTTTTTCAGCAGCTCCACTGCCAGGTTCTTCTCCTTCATGCGGGAGATCTCTTCCAGGAACTTAGGATCAAACAGCGAAAACTCCGTCCCCACATCAGAAAACAGATTGATGACCCCTTCGCTTTGGATGGTATGTTTCAGCAGCTCATTGATCCGCTCGTTGACCTCTGGTAGGGTAAATTTCTTTCCAGCAACGCCTCCGCTGCTCAGCCGAACCAGCATGGTCCGTACTGCCTCAAAGTAGGCCGCTTCCATCCGGGTCTTGCTGTCCACCAGACTGCCACATAGGGAGAGCGCCTGCTTTAGCAGCAGCGCCTCCTTAATGTAGACATTCTGGGTCTTTTCCTTATCGGGCAGGTCATGCTCGGCTACCGACTTTCCCAACAAGAAGTTGACTCCGCCGCTGATCATCCGGGCCTTTTCCAAATCGTCCCCGGATAGGAATGTGGCGTAGTCAAAGCCGTGGAACAGATCCCGGCATACCTCCAGCTTCTCCAAAAATTTGGGATAGGCCGCTTTGCTCACGTCCGGATCACCGTAGTTCTTTTTATCCCGCACGGTGTAGTCATTCATGGCCTGTTTCAGGGCGGCGGCAATACCTACGTAGTCCACCACCAGGCCACCCTCTTTATCCTGGAATACCCGGTTCACCCGGGCGATGGCCTGCATCAGGTTGTGGCCGGACATGGGCTTGTACACATACATGGTAGCCAGAGACGGCACATCAAACCCGGTGAGCCACATATCCACCACGATGGCGATTTTCAGAGGGGAATCGTTATCCTTGAACTTCCTGGCCAAGTCTTCCTTATGGGCCTTGTTGCCGATGATCTCCCGCCATTCCTCCGGGTCGTTGTTCCCTTGGGTCATAACCACGCCCACCTTTTCGGTCCAGTCCGGGCGCAGCTGGAGGATGCGTTTGTAAATCTTCATTGCAATGGGGCGGGAGTAGGCCACGATCATGGCCTTGCCAGTGAGCAGACCGGCTCTGTAATTCTCGTAATGGTTTAAAATATCGTCCACCAGCGAGGCGATAGTCTGGTCAGCGCCTAGAATCGCTTCCATCTGACCCAGTTCCTTCTTGCTCTTCTCGATCACATAGGGGTCTGTATTCAGGGCCATGATCTCATATTCAACGTCAATCCGGTGCAGGATTGCCTCATCCAGTTTGAGGTGGATCACCCGGCTCTCATAGTAGACCGGACGGGTAGCGCCGTCCTCCACGGCCTGGGTCATGTCATAGATGTCGATATAATCGCCAAATACCTCCCTGGTGCTGCGGTCCTTGGAGGAAATGGGCGTGCCGGTAAAGCCGATGTATGTAGCATTGGGCAAACTGTCCCGGATGATGCGGGCTGTGCCAATGGAGGTTTTGACCTCCAGCTCGCCCTTTTCATTCTGCTTGGTGACCACCTTTTCCGTCAGGCCGTACTGGCCCCGGTGGGCCTCGTCTGCCATAACCACGATATTCCGACGCTCAGACAATGCCCCGCCGGTCTCCTCGAACTTCTGCATGGTGGTAAAGATGATGCCGTTGGCCTGTCGGTTTGCCAGCAGCTCCTGCAGGTTCTGCCGACTCTCGGCCTGCTGGGGCGTCTGGCGCAGGAAGTCCTTGCACCGGGAGAACTGGCCGTAGAGCTGGTTGTCCAAATCGTTGCGGTCGGTAATCACCACAATGGTGGGGCTTTCCAGCGCCGTTTGCAGATAGTGGGCATAGAACACCATGGACAGGGACTTGCCGCTGCCCTGGGTGTGCCAGAACACGCCGCCCTTGCCGTCGGTAACGGTGGCGTGCTTGGTAGACTCAATGGCTTTCTTGACTGCAAAATACTGGTGATAGCCCGCCAAAATCTTAAAGGTGTTGGCCCCGTCCACATTGAAGCAGATAAAGTTCTGGAGAATATCCAGGAACCGCTCTTTCTCAAAAATGCCCTCAAAGAAGGTGTCAAACTGGGCGGCCTGGGTATTCTCATAGCTGCCGTCTTTGGTTTTCCACTCCATAAAGCGGTCCTCGCCGGAGGTGATGGTGCCCGCCTTGGAGGTGTTCAGGTCGCTTATGACGCAGACCTGGTTATAGATGAACAGGGACGGGATCTCATACATATAATTGCGCAGCTGCCGGTAGGCGGCGGAGGCATCCGTCTCCTCCCGGGAGGGGGACTTCAGCTCCACCACCACCAAGGGCAGGCCGTTGACAAACAGCACCACGTCCGCCCGCTTTTCGCTGTTCTCGATCACCGTCCACTGGTTGACGGCGGTAAACTGGTTGCGCTCAGGGTGCTGGTAGTCCACCAGATACACCAGACCGGAGCGCTCCTCCCCCTTCACCACGAACTTCACCGGTACGCCGTTTTGCAGATAGTCGGTAAAAATCATGTTTTTCTGCAAAAGAGTTCCAGACTCAAAGTTTTTCAGCTTGTACACCGCATCGTCCAGCGCCGCCTGGGGCATGGTGGGATTAATGGCCCGGAGGGTGGGCAGCAGCTCGTCCTCATACAGGGGCGAGTGGTAGTCCCGCTCAATGTCCGGGCCGTAGGCGTAGGAGTAGCCCAGGGTTTGGGTGAAAAGCTGCAAGACTGCGTTTTCATAGTTGGATTCGGTGAAGGGCATGGTGGGTCACCTCTATTTCATAAGCAAATAGATATCAAAACTAGCTAAAAGTGATTGAGAGTTTGCCTTAACAATATTGGAATATGATTTTATCATTTTCCTTAAATCTGCTGTATCTATATCCAAAAGACAGGCCTCCATCAAATTATCTAACTGTCGAAATATACTTATTAAATTCTCTTGATCTAAGCTTGGCAAAAGATAAAAACACACTTCAACTTTTCTGATCATAGCTATACGTTGTTCATTTATAACGTTATTGCCGGTTCTGTTTTCTGGTAAGCATTTATCAAAAAACAACATTTTATACCCGTCAATTATATCCTTGCTTGTATGTAAATTTTCTAACATTCTAGCAAAAATGATACATTTGCAAAAAATGTTATAAATCTCATATCTTTTCTCAAATAACATAATTTTATTTTGCTTATCTGCTACTTTAACCGCAAAACATATAGCAGCTGCTGAAAGTAATACACTCAAAACTGAAATCAAGACTGCCAACCAGTCAATAAGTCTTGGTTGTGCCAAAGCGTCAATATTGTTTGCAATGTTATCTACTGCCCGTATTAATTCAGATTCCATCTACATCTATTTCTCCATTCATAATCTTTGGTAAAAGAGTATCCCGCAATACAGAAAACCTTTTGTTCTCGTTGCGGTTATTTTGAATTTGGGTAAGGATAGGAACCGCTACCGAGTTAAACCTTCCCAGTTCAGTATCTGTAGGAAGTGCGACTGGATAAGTCATAATCTGTTGTTTATCTCCACGGGGCATTTTTGTTCCTTTTGAGCCTGCTACCATGAAGTCAAAGAATCTATCGGAATAAAGGGTACTGTATAAGTAGGCCGAATACTTGGGATAAGCAGGTACAAAGCACAAAACATCTGTTGAGCATCCGCACTCCTCATGGCAGTATACGATTTTCTTAAAATAGGGACGGATATTGGAAATCAAGGTATCCCCCACACGACACGCCGTTGTTTGTGCTGTTGTCGGCAGGCTGGAAGCCTCCGCAGCGCCAGTCTTTCCTGGCAGCATATTCTCTGTTGAGAAGTAAGTGCTAATATCCAGCTCAGAAACAGATACTCTGTCTTTGGAATAGGTACATATATCCGCAAGCGTTCCTTGTTCTTTTTCCATATTGATATTGCCAAACCACTCTTGATATATTGCTTGTGCCTGCTGCTGCAAATTCTCGTTGATCTTGTTGTTCAGTTCGATTTTCTCATCGAGAGCTGATAATGTGTCAACCAGTAAATCTTGTTGTTTGCGGCAAGGAACAGGAAGTTCCATATTGGCATATGTTTGTGCGTTAATATTTCCGCGGGTACTTCCAGTATTAAATGAATTCACCCAGTCTCTGTATGGTTTGCTCTGACAATAGTACTTCACATATTTAGGGTTTACACAGTTTGGGTCAATACTGAATTTAATAAGAAATCCTGCATACACAAGCTCTCCATCTGTCCCATCATAAAAATAGTTCCGTCCAGTACTTCCGCCTGTGCGTGCAAATACGATGTCATTAGGTTGCAACACATATTCCCCTGCTTTTTCATCGTCCACAGAAACCAGACCCGATTTATTGATTCTTCCATCATCCGTTATATCAGTTATTCGAAGATAGGTATAAAGATTTTCACTATACGGAACGGCGGACGCAGGAATTCCGTATTTTCCTTTTCCGCCAATGCACAAATCTTTTAATTTCATAATGGTTGGCTCACACTTCATACCCAATCGCCCCCAGTCGCTCCTTGATCTGCTCCTCCAGCTCATGGGACTTCCGGAACAGCTCCGACAGCTCCTTGGTCAGCCGCCCCATCTTCTCCTCGAAGGGCTCGCCGTCGTCCTCCTGCTCCTCAATGCCCACATACCGGCCCGGGGTGAGGATGTAGTCCTGCTTGGCGATCTCCTCGGTATCAGCCACGGCACAGAAGCCCTTGACTTCCTCCAAGGTGCCGTCCACATAGGCGTTGTAGGTGTCTGCCAGCTTCTGAATGTCCCCGTCGGTCAGCTCCCGCAGCTTGCGGGTGACCATGGTACCCATCTTCCGGGCATCTATGAACAGGGTTTTCCCTTTCTGCTTTTTATTCCTGGCCAAAAACCACAGGGAGACGGGAATCTGGGTGGTGTAGAACAGCTGGGAGGGCATGGCCACGATGCAGTCCACCAGATCGGCGTCGATGATATTTTTGCGGATCTCCCCCTCCCCGCCGCTCTGGGAGGACAGGGAGCCGTTGGCCAGCACCATGCCCATGCGGCCGTTGGGGGCCAGGTGCCAGATCATGTGCTGGAGCCAGGCAAAGTTAGCGTTGCCCGCCGGGGGCGTGCCGTACTGCCAGCGCACATCGTCCAGCAGCTTGTCCTGCCCCCAGCCGGACAGGTTGAAAGGCGGGTTTGCCATAATGAAGTCTGCCTTCAACTGAGGGTGGGCGTCGTTGAAGAAGGTATCGGCGCTGAACTTACCCAGGTCGGCCTCAATGCCACGGATGGCCAGGTTCATCTGGGCCATCTTCCAGGTGGTGGGGTTGGAGTCCTGACCAAAGACGGAAATTTTATTGATATTGCCGCCGTGGTTCTCAATGAACTTGGCCGACTGCACAAACATACCGCCGCTGCCGCAGCAGGGGTCGTACACCCGGCCGTTGTAGGGCTGCAAAATCTCCACCAGTGTTTTGACCACACAGGCGGGGGTATAGAATTCCCCGGCCAGCTTGCCCTCCTGCTCGGCAAACTTGGACAGGCAGTATTCATAGGTGCGGCCCAGGATGTCCTTGCTGTTGCCGTGCTCCACCATCTGAATGTTGGTGAACAGGTCCACCACATCGCCCAGGCGGCGCTTGTCCAGCTCCTGGCGGGCAAAATTCTTGGGCAGGATGTCTTTCAGCCGCTTATTCTCCTGCTCGATGGCCCGCATGGCATCGTCAATAACGGTACCGATCTCCGGCGTGTGGGCCGCCCCGGCGATCACACGCCACCGGGCATTCTCCGGCACAAAGAAGATGTTTTCGGCGGTGTATTCGTCCTTGTCCTCCTCGAAGCCATCGCCCTCATCCACAAGCTCCTGATACTTGGCCTCGAAGCGGTCGGAAATATATTTTAAGAAAATCAGACCCAGGACGACAGATTTATACTCCGAGGCATCCAGATTGCCCCGCAACACACAGGCCGCGTCCCAAATCTGTTTTTCAAATCCAATGTTGCTGGTGTTGGTTTCTGCCATAGTAGAAATCCTCCCCAATGTATTCTGTTATTTGTATTATTATAGCAGTTCATGGGAGAAGGAACAAGGTGCCTTTGGGGTAAATACAACAAGGAGGGCAACCCGGTTGGGCTGCCCTCCTTGTGACTTGTTTTATACCTGTCTATCTCCATGTACAATTGATTATTTTTTGCGTGTTTCGATCGGTTTAGAATCAAATTTTGCCCAATGCCATAGTTGCTCCAACGTCTGTTGGATTGCCGCCAGTTGTTCCACACTGATAGGTGCACCTTGATTCGCGGCCCAAGCCAGTTGATTTAAATTATTTCCAATTGCGTTTAGGCCATGTTTGAAAAACAAAAGTTGCACAAACGGATATGATTTAGTAAACTATTGATATGGGAACAAAACGATATGAACTCACAGAAAGTGAATGGAATCGAATCAAAGATATGC